>JANNRY010000044.1:0-5205 GCA_031401935.1 Betaproteobacteria bacterium
TCGCAAATGAAAATGGTCCGCGTTGGTAGCATCAGCACGTTCATGGCGTAGTAATTATTGGTGCCTTTGCGTCGGCCAATTACCTGATCAACGTAATGAAGGTGAAGATCATGTGTGCCGAATGTGCCGCAGACCATTCCATCGGCTTCGCCCTTGTGCATCATCATCGCGCCGATCAGCGTGAGGCGACGGCGCATTTCTATCTTGGCGTAAGTCTCGGAAACGCCACGCCGCGCGGTGAGCTTGTAATATTCCTGCCAGTAATCGCGGTAACGCTCATCCCATTCCGGGTTGACGACATCGACGTCTTTCTCCAAATCGAGGCGCAGCCCAAATTTTTCGATGCGTTTTGCGAGTACTAAGGGACGCCCCACCAGAATTGGTCGCGCGAGTTTTTCGTCAACCACGATCTGCACCGCGCGCAGGACCCGCTCTTCCTCACCCTCTGCGTAGACGATACGCTTCGGGCTTTGCTTGGCCTTGGCAAAAACGTGCTTCATGATCAGTCCGGAGTGGTACACGAACTGGTCCAGCCGTTGCATGTACGCATCCCAATCGGTGACTGGGCTGGTGGCCACGCCACTCTCCATTGCTGCGCGGGCCACTGCGGGGGCGACTTTCGCGATCAGGCGTGGGTCGAACGGTTTGGGGATGAGGTAATCCTTGCCAAAGCTGGCGGCAGTTTCGCCATACGCCATCGCCACAATATCCGACTGCTCCGCCTGCGCAAGCTCGGCAATCGCGTGCACGGCGGCAAGCTTCATCGATTCATTGATGGTAGTGGCACCTACATCGAGCGCGCCACGAAAGATAAACGGGAAGCAGAGAACGTTGTTCACCTGATTCGGATAATCAGAACGTCCGGTCGCGATTACGGCATCGTCGCGCACCGCACGGATTTCCTCCGGCAGAATTTCAGGCGTTGGATTGGCAAGCGCCAGAATC
This sequence comes from Betaproteobacteria bacterium, assembly GCA_031401935.1. GTDB lineage: Bacteria > Pseudomonadota > Gammaproteobacteria > Burkholderiales > Usitatibacteraceae > UKL13-2. The sequence continues at coordinate 946 of JANNRY010000044.1, forward strand.
AACGGCTTGGGGCCCATCCGTTTCACCATCTCAGGCTTCAATACGCCGCCTGCGGACAGACCAAGGAACACATCAGCGCCATCGATCACTTCGCCCAACGTGCGCGCAGGCGTATCTTTCGCATAGCGATCCTTGTTCGGGTCCATTTCCTCTTTGCGGCCCCGATATACAACGCCGGCAATATCAGTCACCCAGATATGTGACATTTTCATGCCAAGTGCGACCAGCATGTCGAGACACGCCAATGCCGCTGCGCCTGCACCGGATGCGACCAGTTTGACCTGACCAATATCCTTGCCTACTACCTTGAGCCCGTTGACGATGGCCGCGCCGACAATAATGGCGGTGCCGTGTTGATCATCGTGAAACACCGGGATCTTCATCCGCTCGCGCAGTTTCTTTTCAACGTAGAAGCATTCAGGTGCCTTGATGTCTTCAAGGTTGATGCCGCCGAAGGTCGGTTCGAGTGAGGCAATGATGTCAACCAGCTTGTCCGGGTCGCGCTCATTTACTTCGATGTCAAACACATCGATCCCGGCGAACTTTTTGAACAATACCGCTTTGCCCTCCATCACTGGTTTCGCAGCTAACGGGCCGATGGCACCGAGACCAAGCACGGCTGTGCCGTTGGTAATGACCCCAACCAGATTGCCGCGCGCGGTCAGATTGCGGGCTTCAGCCGGATCTTCCACGATCGCCTCGCACACCTTGGCCACGCCCGGCGTGTAGGCAAGAGCTAAGTCACGTTGGGTGGCAAGCGGCTTGGTGGCGGCAATTTCTATTTTGCCGGGGACCGGGTAGCGGTGATATTCAAGCGCGGCCGCTTTGAGGTCATCTTGCGTTTGCATGCGATCTCCAGACTCAGTTTTTATGGCTTTCTTGTGCTTGTTCGCCACATTTTTGATGGTTTAAGTTTAGCACGCGTCGGTGATGCCATTCCCGCTGGTAGCGTGCCGTGTAGAGACGATTCTTTGCACGCTGAAAATAGGGCTTGACAAACATAACTATATAACCAAGAATATGGTTATGAATAAAGATTACACCAAAGCAATTCCCGAAGCCTGGAAAAACGTATCCGTGGTGTTTACCGCCTTGGGCGATGAGCATCGGCAGCGCATTTTGCTCACGTTTGAGCCGGGCGAACGGTTGAATGTTGGCCAGATCGTCGAGGTTTCCACACTCTCGCGCTCAGCCGTTTCGCACCATCTGAAAATCCTGCGGGAATCAGGCGTACTTGATAGCGAAAAAATTGGCAAGGAAGTTTACTTCTGGCTGAACAAGAAGCAGGTGAAGGAATCGTTGTCGGCGGTGATGGATTATTTGAAGTCGCAATAAAAAAATTTGCCTGAATATGTCGAAATATTTGGTTATGAGATTGGAGCTGTCATGATTGCCACGCTGCTGTTTCGTGATGTCCACAATGAACTCAGCACCGACACCGCAAAGAGGGGAGCGCATGAATAAAAGGGCTTTTCTACGCGCAACGACGATGGCAGGTGCGGCGGTGGCGTTGCCGGTCTCGGCGCTACGTCTGGACGCAGGTGCCAGTGTGTTTAATCCATGCGGAAAATTGAGCGATGGCTTGCGCAATCATGAACTTACGTTGGCCGGCTTCGACGCTCTGAACGCCGATGACGTTTGGGATTGCCATGTGCACTTGCTGGGTCTGGGCGAGTCAGGTAGCGGCGCTTGGGTCACGCCGAAGATGCAATCCATTTGGCAACTTCAACTGTATGCACGATATCGGTTTTACCTCAATGCCGCTTGTGTTGATCCAGCGTTTAAGAATGTTGATCGCGACTACATTGCCAGACTGCGCGTACTGGTGAACGATTTTCCTGCGGGCTACCGGGTCATGGTGATGGCGTTTGATCGCACCCATAACGAAGCAGGCAAGCCCCAACCGGCGCAATCAGCGTTTTACCTCCCCAATTCATACGCAATTGAGACTTCTGCCAGGCATCCATCACGACTTGCATGGGTGGCATCGGTTCACCCCTACCGCGAGGATGCCGCAGACGCCGTCGCTGACGCTGTCAAACAGGGCGCGTTGGCCGTGAAATGGCTGCCGCCTGCGATGGGCATTGATCCAGCGTCACCGCTGTGCAACCGCTTTTATGACGCGATGGTTAAGCATGATTTGCCGCTGATCACTCATGGTGGCGAAGAAAAAGCAGTGCAGGGCGCGCACCAGCCAACTTTTGGCAATGTGTTGAAGCTGCGGCGTCCGCTCGAACGTGGGGTGCGCGTAGTTGTCGCGCATTGTGCGAGTATGGGACGAGATATTGATCTGGATAAAGGTGCCAACGGCAGCGAAGTTGAGTGCTTCCAGTTGTTCGAGCGTTTGATGGCAACGCGCGCATTCGAGGGACGGCTTTTCGGTGATATTTCTGCGCTGCCACAAACGAATCGATTTGCGTATCTTGAATCTATTTTGAAGCATGAGGACTGGGCGGGACGCTTGTTAAACGGCTCTGACTATCCTCTGCCGGGTGTGTTCCCGCTGTTTTCAGTCGATGCGTTCGTGGAAAAAAATTGGCTAAGGGCAGAAGTCGGTGAACATCTGAAACTGGTCCGCCAAGGAAATTCCTTGCTGTTTGATTTCCTTCTAAAACGGCATCTGCAAATAAATGGCCGGAAATTCGGTCGTGATGTATTTGAAACGGCGCGTGTATTTCGCCGTGCAGCGTAAAAACAAAGGCAACGATCTCATGAGTACAAAACCCACCAACCAATTCAGCCTCCTCACCGAACGTCGCTTCGCACCTTTTTTCTGGACGCAATTTCTGGGTGCGGGCAACGATAACATTTTCAAATTTGCCTTCACCGTGCTGGCGACATTCCATGCAGCCGAATGGGGCGGGCTGGATGCGAAGCTGGCGGGGCCGGTCATTGGTGGATTATTTATTTTGCCGTTCGTATTGTTCTCTGCAACCTCGGGGCAACTTGCGGATAAATATGACAAAGCGGCTATTGCGCGGCTGGTGAAAAATCTGGAAATCGGGTTCATGCTGGTGATCGGCGCGGGCTTTGTGTGGCAGTTGCCGGTGGCGTTGTATGTTGGCGTGTTTCTGATGGGATGCCATTCCACGTTGTTTGGCCCGGCCAAGTTCGCATACTTGCCGCAGCATCTGCGCGAAACAGAACTGACCGGTGGCAACGGCTTGGTTGAGATGGGCACGTTCGTCGCGATCCTGCTCGGCACGATGCTCGGTGGCGCATTGGTCGCGATTCCCGGCATGGGGCCAACCTATGTCGCTGTGGGATCAATTGTGATCGCGGTGGCGGGGCGCATTGCGGCGGGCTTTATTCCTGCGTCACCAGCGCCTGCACCTGACCTCAAGATCAATTGGAATCCGGTCACGGAGACGTGGGCCAATCTGAAAATTGCGAAGAAGAATCGCGTGGTGTTCTTGTCGATGATTGGCATTTCGTGGCTGTGGTTTTTTGGCTCGATATTTCTCACTTCATTCACTGGCTTCGCGAAAGAAGTGTTGTCCGGCAACGAGCAGGTCGTCACGCTGTTGCTGGCGACGTTCTCGGTGGGCATTGGTATCGGTTCGGTGCTGTGCGAAAAAATGTCGGGTCATCGTGTGGAGATTGGTCTGGTGCCGTTCGGTGCGATTGGCATGACGTTGTTTTCCGTCGACCTTTACTTTGCATCGGGCGGCATGACGGTCGGCAAATTGATCGGCGCGGCTGAATTTATCGAGATCGGAAAAAACTGGCGCATCATCGCCGATCTCTTCCTGCTGGCGATGTTTTCGGGCTTCTACAGCGTGCCGCTGTATGCCCTGATGCAGGCGCGTACCGAAAAAGAATTTCGTGCACGCATTATTGCGGCCAACAATATCCTGAATGCCTTGTTCATGGTGGTGGCTTCATTAATGGCCGCTGCACTGTTGCAGTCAGGATTGACGCTGCCGCAGCTTTATTTGGTTGTCGGGATCATGAACGCAGCGGTGGCGCTGTTTATCTTCAAGTTGGTTCCTGAATTTCTGATGCGTTTCATCATCTGGATGCTGATCCATACTTTCTACCGTGTTGATAAAGAAGGGCTGGACAATATTCCCGACGAGGGACCGTGCGTGCTGGTTTGTAACCACGTTAGCTTTGTGGATGCGCTGGTAATTGGTGGTTGCATTCAGCGTCCGGTGCGGTTTGTGATGGATCACCGCATTTTCAAAATCCCAGTATTGAATTTTGTGTTTCGTACCGCAGGTACGATCCCGATTGCCAGCGCCAAGGAAGATGCCGTCA
>JANNRY010000045.1:0-12331 GCA_031401935.1 Betaproteobacteria bacterium
AACAACCAGCCGAATAGCGTGATGGCCAGCGCGCGTTTTTTGCCGATGGCATCCTGCACGTAGCCGAACGCAAGCGCGCCGATGCACGCGGTGACGTTCACGACCAGCACCAGTACGAGCGTGTCCTTGGTTGTGAAACCCATCACCTCCTGCGCGTAGATGGCGGCTAATGTGATGACGGTGGCGACACCCGCCTGATAGCAGGTGCCGCACAAAAACACATAGGTGAGATCGCGGAATTTCGCGGCTTCGCGCGCTGTCGTCATCAAGCGTGCGAAGGCGTTCGCGCCGACATTGGCTGCGGGTGCGGGCAATGCGCGTTCTTTCAACCACATAAAAGTGACGCTGGAGCCGATCAGATAAATCGCCGCCGTGATGAGTGCCGTCATCGGTACCGCTTGCGACGTGGTTTGGCCGCGCCCCCCGGCGGACATGATCCACGCGAGGCACGCGCCGAGTGCCACCAATCCGCCCACATAGCCCCAACTCCAGCCCCAGCCTGACACCTTGCCGAGCGCTTCCGGACGCGCCAGTTCAGGAAGGAATGCCGCATTGATATTCTCGCCAATGGCGTAGCAAAAATTGGAAATAATGATGAAGACCATCGCCCACACAATGGTGCCGGGGCCTGCGTAAAAAAGAGCGGCAGTCGATGCCACGCAGCCGATGGTGGCGATGAACAGCACGCGTTTTTTTGCCGCGTGTGCGTCGGCGTATGCGCCGACGATGGGCCCGGCGATCATCACGGCGATGTAGGAAATGGCGAGTGTCGCCGTCCATGCGAAAGTCGCCCATTCAGCCTTGCCCGCAATGACTGAAACGAAGTACGCATTGAACACCGCCGTGAGCATGACGGTGGTGTAGCCCGAGTTGGCGAAGTCGTACATGGACCAGGCGAATACTTCGCGCTTGGCCACACCGGGATTGAGGGCGGAGGAGGTGTTTGTTGTCATCTGCGCATCGTAGAGCAGATGTTGGTAAAACGCGAGTCAGTGCGGCGATGAGTCAATTATGGTTCCAACATCAAGAAACACGGTTACGCATCTTGCCGACGCGCAGGAAGTAATCGAATCGCGACGTACGCTGACCTTTGATGACAATCGATTCGACTATGGTGAAGTACGGTTTGCGACAATGCGCTTGCTGTCGGACATGGTTGTGGTGATAGTCGCAGCCGACACCGAAAGCGAAATCGGCGTCATTTCCACGAGAAAGGCCGATAAACATGAGCAAAAAATCTACTTTGAACATTCCTAACGATGCACCCATCCGCGCCAGGGACATTGCGGTCGGCATGCTGGTGGTGCGTAAACGCAGCGCGTCCGGCGTGGTGCTGCCGGTAAAGTAGCGCGTGAATATTTATCTGGACAGTGCCATTGTTGAGTACTTCAAAGCCGAGGCGGGCGAGCGCGGTTTCAAACCCTGATCAATGAGGCGCTAAAGAATTCAACTCAGGCCAAGACGATTGAGAAGACCATTCGCTACGTCATTCAGAAGGAGTTGAAGGAGTACAAGGTTTAGTTTGATGCTGGGTAGATGAGATTTGCCGAGCTTGCAAATTGCCCCGGGCCGGTGTCTCAGGTCACAATTTGCGACCTTATAGCGCTGCACCCACAAAACAATCGTGGACAGACCGGTAGTATTTTATGAAAGTGGCATCAGCATCCGCGGGCCTCCCCAGACATTTTCGCCCGCTATACCGCACCAGTGTTAGAGTTTGTCTGTGAAATTCTGCGCTACCAAAGCACATCACAGCCCCAAATACGCAGACAATATTTTATAGGCGGCAATCAATGAATTTGAATCTGGAACTCTGGGTTGCCATGGCGGCAGCGGCGCTTTTTTATCACTACGCCAATACGCAGAAAGCGCCAACGGCCATTTACGTGCTCGCGTCGGTCGCCGTATCGGTGATCGTCATGCTTACAATTGGACAAGGCGCAGTCGGCGTGGTGGTCGGGCAGGCGATCCTGTTTGTGGCGATATTTGCGTATCAGAAGCTGAAGAAGTGAACGGCGCTTAGCTACTTTAAGACGACAGTCCGATGTTATTGAATGTCGGACCGCGATATTGCCACTACCGAAACTTTCCATCCATGTCATTTCGAACGCGGTTTTATCGGGCGAGAAATCTGCTGTTGCTGGGCTTTCGTGCAAAAGCAGATTTCTCTCTTCGCTCGAAATGACAGCGTTTTTTCTTTGAACTACCGCCACGGGTGCAGACCACTTGTATTTCGACCTGATCCAGCAAAGGCGCGCCTTCCACACCATTTCGCCGCCACGATGCGCGTCAAATGGCGCTTTGCGTTTTTACAACACCCGACGAAACAGCACCGCGCCGACATATCGTCAGGCGTTGCGCTTACAAACTTCATCGCACCTCAGGTAAATACTTGCGGCATCTTTACGCAAAGCCGAATGAATACCGCAATATCCCCAACCGTGATTGCCTCCGCAACGCCGCCACGCACCTCATTCAGCTTAGCCGCGTCGCTGGCGGTGGTTAGGCAGGCGGCAACACAATTCATCGATCGTCGCTGCCTGTCTGCTTCGGCCGCGGTGGCGTTCTATGCTGCGTTTGCACTCGCACCAACACTCGTTATTCTGCTCGCACTGGCCGGTGCGTTTTTTGGCCGCGACGCGGCAGCCGGCCAACTATTCGCGCAATTGGGCGGAGTGATGGGCGCAGAGACCGCGCTGGCCGTGCAGGAAATGGTAAAAAACGCTTGGCGTGCAGACGGCAACTGGATCAAGACAGCAATCGCGGTGTCGGCCATCCTCGTTGGCGCTTCGGCCATCTTCGCGCAACTCAAGGAAAGCCTCAACGAGGCGCTGGCACCGGAAGTTCCGCTGCAAGACAAGTCTGAACAACCGGGCCGCTGGTACGCGCCGCTGCAGATCAGACTGTTGGCAGCCGCGGCCACCGTCGGGGTTGGGTTTCTCTTCATTTCGTTTCTGATGGCAGACACCGCGTTAAGCGCAGCGATGGACTGGCTGTGGCCCGACGACACCGGCCCAAAAATTGTGGTCTGGACGGTGACGCAGGTCTTTTCTACCGTGTTCCTGGCCTTCCTGTTTGCCTGGCTGCTGCGGGTTCTGCCAGATGTGCGCCTCAGCCGCCGCGCCATCTCGCGGGGATCATTGATGGGCGCAATTCTGTTCAATGTTGGCAAGCATCTGTTTGGCCTCTATTTGGCGAAGGCGGGTACTGCAGATGCTTTCGGCGCGGCCGGCTCGCTCGCGGTGCTGCTGATGTGGCTGTATTTTTCCTCGCTGGTCTTCATGTTTTCCGCGCAGCTGGCGCGAGCGGTGGACCAGCTAAAGGCAGCGCAAACAGGCAATGACCCCGCGCTGCTGCCGAAGTTGGCGTCAGGCTGACCGGAATCTTGATCGGACAGCGTTCGTCATGCCGTGGCCCGGCTCGGCACGCGTTGGCCATTGCGTCAAACACGATTTCCCGCAGATGCGATCTGCCGCAACGCTTGCTCGAACACTTCAGGCGGTTGGCCACCGGAAATCAGGTGTTGGTCGTTGATGATGACGGCCGGCACTGAGTTAATACCGTTACTGATCCAGAATTGCTCTGCCTCGCGGACTTCGCGCGTGTAGGTATCCGATTCCAGAATGCTCCTCGCTACAGGGACGTCGAGTCCGACTTCTTCTGTCAACGCCAGCAGCACATCTTTTGACGAGGGGTTGCGGCCCTCACCGTGATAAGCGCGGAGCAGGGCGTGCTTGAGCGCGCGCTGTTTAGCAACATCTTGTAGGCCAGCCCAATGTAACAGGCGATGCGCGTCAAACGTATTCCAGACACGGCTGCGTTCGCCGAACGTAAAACCGACCGCTTCACCACGCGCGCGGATATTCACGCGATTCGCGGCCAGTTGCGCAGCGCTCAGCCCGTATTTGCTGGCCAGATATTCGCTCGCGTCCACACCGTCTTTCGTCATGTCGGGATTGAGTTCGAAAGGCTGCATGTGCAGCGTCACGGGGATGTCATCGCCAATGCGCTTTAACGCGATTTCCAGTGCGTTGAGGCCAACCGCGCACCACGGACAGGCGATATCTGAAACGAAGTCGATTTTCATGGCGCTTTTCTTGAACGGGATGGACATCGGCAGTTTAGTGGAAATCCTGCAGGCTCCATACACGGTACGTGTACGCCACATGCACGACATTGAATTCGTAGCTAGTTGCCCCATTTCTCTTTTCATGAAGACAAAACCAAGCTGGCGAAAAGCAAATTGGCGGCGCCCGCTTTTCTATTGCCTGTTGCCCATCTACATCATTCTTGTTTTCGTCGGCTTTCCACCTCCATTCGCGCCGCCTCCAGCAATAAAACCGGGGCAGGAACAATCGATTCCTGAAGACAAGAAATCAAAAAGGATTCGATCCTGAAATTTGGCGAAACATTTGAGGCCAGGCTCGCACAAAACAAGGAGCACTAGTATGCGTCGGCTTTTCAGGCCAAAAGTGTCCGTAAACGCGCGCTGATGCTAGAGTAATATTCCCATTTGGTTGTCGATATTCTTCCTGGCGGAGCGCATATGCGTCGTATTTGTTTGGTTGTTGCAGTTTTACTTCTGGCTGGTTGCGCAACGACGACACGATTGGAGCCGAGAGCAGAAACGCTTTTCAACGCCTGGCTCATGGCGATCAACGCGGACGACGCCACATTATTGGAGCGCTACGAAGGGCCGTTGCCGCGACAGCAGGCGTTGCGCACGTCATCCGGCGGATACGAGGTGTTATCGACGCAGGCGTCGGCGAATGCGTTGATGGTGCTGGCGCGACAGCGCAAGGATGGTGCGCGGGTACGCATCGAGTTTGTGTTGTCTGTTGACGAGCCGCCGCAACTGGCCACGTTTATGGCCCGCCTGGCACCGGAGCGGGCGGCACCACTACAGCCCGGCTGGCAAACGCTGGCGGGCGGCGAAGGCACTGGCTGCGCCGATGGCACGCCGTATGCTTTTTTCTATCGTGCGGCAAACCCGAAAAAATTATTGGTCCATTTCCAGGGCGGCGGAGCGTGCTGGAACGATTCGACCTGTGCGCTCCATCCGCGCGCGATCTACGACCGCAACGTTGATGACCGCGACCATCCCGGCACGCAGGGTGGCATCTTCGATTTTTCGCGCAACGACAATCCGCTGAAGGATTACTCGATGCTGTATTTGCCGTATTGCACGGCCGATGTGTTTATTGGTGACAGCACGGTGCGCTACAAGGTAAATGGATTTCCGGGCAAGCCGGTGACGCTGGAAGTGTCGCATCGTGGCGCTGCGAATGTGCGTCACGGGCTTGCCTATCTCGCGGAGCAGAAGTTATCGCCTGAACATGTGGCTGTATTTGGCGAGAGTGCCGGCGCGATTTCCTCGGCGGTTTACGCGGCTGATATTGCAGACCGCTTTCCGCAAGCGCGTGTCAGCCAGATTGGCGATGCAGCAGGTTCCTACCGCAGTCCGACGATTACATCTATCGTCGCCAACTGGAACGGCGTGCCCGCGACAAAGCGATTGACGGCTTATCGCAATATCGAGCCCGCCAGCATCACCCACGAGAAGTACTACACGATGGGTTCCAAACATGCGCCGCGCGTCCGCTATTCGCAAATCAATATGATCGACGACGCATGGCAGCAGACGTTTCTCGATGCGCTGCAATTGAAGGGGTCGATTCCCTCTCTGCTTGCGGCATCTTTTGCCGATATCCGGGCAGAGTCCCCCGCTTTTCGCACCTACACAGGATCGGCAAAGTTGCATATCAGCCTGTCCCGCCCCGAGTTTTACTCGATGCGCGTCGATGGTGTCCGCCTGCGCGATTGGGTTGCGGGGCTTGTCGGCGATAGCGAGGTTTCGAATGTTGGAGAAGGGCTGTTGAAGCAATAGTTTACGTTCGGCAAAAGTTAGCCAAAAAAAAGAAGATCGCTTCATGACGAACTGAATCCTTGCCGCCTCGGTGTTCCGCCGCCGATTCGGTAGCGCCACCGGCCTCGCCAGCCTGGCAACAACGTTACCGATGCCCATGACTCATAGACAAAAGACACGATGGCGGACGGGACAAACTGAGTGTTTGTCGGCATACAATAGGGTAAACTCTTATTTTAGTTTGGCCATTCATTTGACACATGACACCTGCAATCCACTGCAACTGCATACTTGAAATGTTGGCAGGTAGACAAGTTAACCGGCTTCCATCGGATCCAATCACGCCGCTGCGCGAATGCTGAGCGCGACTGGTTGGCCGATGACGTCGTTGGCCCAATTGCGCCGCCGCGCAGCCACGATCTGGTTTGCCCTATTCCCGGCACTGTCGTTGGTGTCACTCGTGCATTCACAGGCTTTACAACAGGCGGTAAGCCCTGTCGATCCGGCAAGGACTTCAATCACCCAATACAAAATCGACGGTTGGCAGACCGAACAGGGGCTACCACTGAACACGGTCCAGACTGTGTACCAGACGCGGGCTGGTTATCTTTGGGTAGGCACGGCGGGCGGACTCGCGCGGTTTGATGGTATCCGCTTCGCCACGTTTGAATCTTCTGCAGTGACAGAAATGGTGTCGCGGCCGATTTTTGGATTAATGGAGGACAAGGAAGGGAGTCTCTGGATCGGCCATAGTCGTGGCGCGGCACGCTTTCGCAATGGGCGCTTCGAGCCGGCGTTCGACAACGCATTGATGGAAGGTCGGCGAGTCTGGGCTTTTGCACAGGCGCGCGACGGCGTCGTTTGGGCTGCAACTGAAAACGGACTGGTGCGCTGGGAGAAAGGCGTTATCAAGATATACAAGGAAGCAGAAGGATTGCCCACCCGTCGGCTCCGCACGCTTGATTTCGACAAGGACGGCACGCTCTGGATCGGCACGACCGGCGGCGGGCTGGTCTCGTATGCGGCGGGGCAATTCAAGGTCTTGAATCCGGGCAATGGTTTCCCGCATCTGGAAGTGCGGCACGTGCTTGCCGATCCGGCGGGTGGCATTTGGGCCGCAACTGCTGGCGCCGGGCTGGTTCGCGTCAATGGCGGGCAAATCAAAACTTACAGCACCGCAGACGGATTGCCGACCGATCAGCTCACCTATCTTGGGCGTGACAAAACAGGATCGCTCTGGATAGGCACGTGGGGCGCGGGTGTTGTGCGGATGAGCGAGGGTCGCTTCTCGGCGATTTCGACTGCTGGTGGGTTGGCTGGTGACCAGATATGGTCACTTCAGGTTGACCGTGAAGGCAGCGTTTGGGTGGGTACGTGGAATGGTGGCCTGAACCGGTTGAGCAACCGAGCCTTCGGTGTATTCGGCAAGCCCGAAGGATTGTCGAACGATAACGTCCGTGCCGTGATTCACGCTCGCGACGGTGCGACCTGGGTATCGACGGCCGGCGGCGGGGTCAACCGGATCGACGCTGGTCGCATCAAGACGATTACAAAAAAAGATGGTCTCTCCACCGACGAATCATCTGCGCTGATGGAAGACCGCGACGGCACAATGTGGATCGGTTCTTATACCGAAGGTGTGACGCGGCTGAAACAAGGAAGGCTAGAAAAATTCAGCATCGCCAAAGGTTTGCCCAACGTCGATGTCCGCGCGCTGTATCAGGATCGGGCCGGCACTGTGTGGGCGGGCACCAAATCCGGTCTGGCGCGCTTTAACGGCAATGGCTTTACGCCAGTCCGTGACGCGGGCGCGCCACTGGAAGGCGTTTCGACGATCTTCGAAGACAAGAGCGGCGCGCTATGGATCGGCACAATGGGGCAGGGGCTGATCCGCTACCGCGACGGTGTGTTTGAGGCGCTAACGCGCAAAGAGGGTCTGGTGTCGAATTGGATCCTCGCCATGTACGAGGACGCCGCTGGCACGCTTTGGATCGGCACAAACGGGGAGGGCATCAATCGTTTGCGCAATGGCCGCCTCAGCGCGATTCGTCCCGCCGACGGACTCTGGGACGGCATTGTACAAGTCATCATCGAGGACCGCACAGGCAATTTCTGGATGACGTGCAACCGTGGTTTCTACCGCGTCGCGCGCAGTGAGCTCGATGCGTTCGCCGAAGGGCGCATCGCCAAGGTAACCTCAACCGGCTTCGGCCCCGGCGATGCATTGCGCAGCACTACATTTGCGGGTGGGCTGCAACCTGCTGGCACCATCGATGCCAAGGGCCATCTATGGTTACCCACACTCAAAGGCCTTGTCATCGTTGACCCAAAGCGCTTGCCCGGTTCAGACAATCCGCCTGATGTCGCTGTCGAAGAAGTGTCATTGGATGGCGTGATCAGTGTGCCAGGTGTCGGCACAGAAGCAGGGGCGCAAGCAGGCGCAAATGCTGCGATCATTCTGCCGCCCGGCTCGGTCCCGCTATCCATTCGCTATACCGCCGGGACGCTGCTCAACGCTGACCGGGTGCGGTTCCGCTACCTGATGGAAGGCATCACGCAGAATTGGGTCGAGGCGGGCAAGAGCCGCGAAGCTTCTTTCCCCGCTTTGCCTCACGGCGCGTACCGGTTTCGTGTGGCAGCATCGTTCGACGGCAAGCGATGGCAGGAGGCCGCCGACGCATTGCCGATCATGGTTAAACCACACTATTACCAGACGCCTTGGTTTATGGCGCTTGTCATTTTGGCTTCGCTTGCGGCGGCGGCAGGTCTGTTTCGACTGCGCACCCACCAACTCCGTGATCGGCATGCCGAGATGACGCGGCTGGTGACTGAGAAAACCGAAGAACTAAGACTCGCAAACGAACATCTCTCGCGTTTGTCATTCGTCGATGCCTTGACCGGGCTGCCCAATCGGCGGCGATTGGACGAAACCCTGGAGAGCGAGTGGCGGCGCGCTTTACGCTTGCAAACACCGCTTGCTGTTGTGATCGCCGACATCGATGCGTTCAAGGCCTACAACGATACGCTGGGACACCCGCAAGGCGATAAGTGCCTGGTCGCAGTGGCAGATGTGATCCGTCAGGCGACTAGCCGTGCGGGGGACTTCGCCGCACGATACGGCGGTGAGGAATTCATCATCCTGATTCCCGGTCTGGACCACGCGTCCGCCATGGCCTTCGCTGAAAAAATTCGGCAAGCCTGCGAGGCGCGGGCAATTGTTCATCCCGCCTCTCCTGTGGCACCGGTGGTGACGATCAGTCTGGGTGTGGCGGCGCGCGTGCCTTCCGACAAAGATTCGGTCGCCGCCTTGATTGCCGATGCCGATGCCGCCCTCTACCGGGCAAAAAATGAGGGACGGAACCGGGTGTTGTAGTAAAAAAAGTGAAGCGCCATAATCCACGGGCTTCTCAAGCTTAAAGTGCTCCAAGAGCCGCACCAGTGAATGACTTCACCTATATGCAATGTGGAGTTTGGGCTGATGACGCAAGCCCAACAAAACAGCACTTATTGATTCGAAATGGAACGATGATCGTAGCTGACGACCCGCGTGATTTTCCATTCGCCGCCGCTGTTTTTAAGGATGTGCATAAAGCGGCCCGTGCCTTCGCATTTACTCGCGGCAAATTGGCAAAAGCGATGGGTACCCGAATAGACAGCGCCGTACTCGCCGAGTGGCCAGACTTCAAGCGTGCCGGGAACCAGTTCGCGTCGAAATTTTCCGCAGACGTTCTTCTTCACGTCGCTGATGAACTTGGCGCGTGATGCGGTGAGTCCATCGTTGTCGTGATAAAACTCGAGCTCGGGAATGAAAAAATTCTCCAGCTTTTCCAGTTCGCAACGGTTGAACGCGTCGAATAGCGCGCGATCAATTGATTCGATGCGGAGAGTCAGTTGGTCGCGTGTTTCCTTTGTTGGCGTAGTGGAGGCGTCTGCACCGGCAGCCGACGGGCCAAATACAGCGACAATCGTGAGTGAAAGCAGCGCGCATTGGCGCGAGATGCGTGTGGTGATCATGTGCAGATTTACCTTCAATATGGTTATGGACAAAGGACACATCGGCGCACGCGCGTTGTATTCTTTGCCCATCACCATCTTGCGCAAATCGCCAGTATTTGTCGCGCACTATTCGACGAAGTACCGAAATTAGCGCGTGAAATGAAGCTGCACTAAAAAACCGCGAATATGGTTCGATTGCGGTGTTGTTCAGGCGCCATCAATCGGGACACGCGCCGCCGCTTTTTGCCCAGGCCGCGACAACGCGATCAAGCTCATCCAGTGGCTGGTTGTTTTCCGGTCCGCGCGTGATGTGCGGAGAGTGGATGTGACCATCAAGACCCTGTTTGGGGCTGTCGTCCTTGGGGTGGCAATTAACGCAGCGAGGATGGCTTAGCACCGCGTGCATCTGCCGGTAGAACTGAATGCTCTCGGCCATCCTGTTGGCATCAGTGCTTGTGACCGTTTGCGACACGGGCTGTGATGCAGGCGTTTGCGCGAACGCGACGTTCGCAGACATCACCAGTCCGATTACTGGCATGCCAAGTTGTAGTGCAAAGTGGATTTTTTTCAAAACATGCTCCGGGATTGGTTCTGGCAGCTACGAAAATAGCCGTTTGCGCTATTTGCCTTTTGATGGCCGCTCGGTTTTGACTGCCGGTTTGCGGCCAGCTTCCTCGGCCTTTTCGAGCGCGCGTGCTTCTTCGGCGCTTTCAGGTGCTGCATCGCGGGCATCTTTTTCCACGTCTGCTGTTTCAAGATAGGCTTTGACGCCAGCCTGATAGTCACGAGTGCCGCTGTAGCTGCCTTCGCCGTTTTCCTGATCGGTTTCATGATCGTTAGGAATCGTGGCGGGATTGGGAGATGGTTTGATGGGCTTGGAAGATTGTTTACCAGTGGTTCGCATTTGCTGCTCCTGTTGGCCGATACGACGATGTATCCAGTGACGATCATGTCGCCCGAGCAGGTCAGCGGGGATCAGCGAATAGCCGCTTGTGCGGTAGGTTTTCGCCTACACGCGAGCAGGAGATGTCGCATGCGGTGCTGGATCGTTGCCGTAATACAATGACAGCCACCCAAGCGGTCGTTAAGCTTGTTTCCCGCAAAAACGCGCATTAAAAATCTAAAGGCAACAATGTTTTCAATTCACTTAGATCGCCAATTTTTCACCAGCCTGGCAGTGGTGTTCATCCTTGCCGCACCTGCTGTCAGCGAAGCGACCATCGTGCGATTGCAGACATCGCTCGGTGCCATTGACATCACGCTTTACGATGCAGCGGCACCGCGCACGGTGGCGAATTTTCTGACCTACGTGAACAGCGGCGCGTATAGAAATTCCTTCGTTCATCGCAGCGTGCCAGGCTTCATTATTCAAGGTGGCGGTTATGCCTGGGACGATGCAGCAGGATCGGTCATCACGGTGCAGTCGAATGCACCGGTGGCCAATGAGTTCAGTACCACCCGCTCCAACAAGCGCGGTACGATTGCCATGGCCAAGCTGGGTTCAGACCCAAACAGCGCGACCTCGCAATGGTTTATCAATCTGGCAGACAACAGCGCAAATCTGGACACGCAGAACGGCGGCTTCAGCGTGTTCGGCGAAGTGAGTGCGGCCAGCATGGCGGTCGTCGATGCGATTGCAGCACTACCAATTACCAACGCCGGTTCTGCATTTGATTCGTTGCCTATCATCGGCACAATCCCCGCTAATAACACCATCGCGAAAGCGAACCTAGCCATCGTCAGCACGGCCACGGCGGTGGCCAATAATTATCAGGGCCTGTGGTGGAATGCGAACGAATCCGGCTGGGGCATGAGCCTCACGCAGCACGGTAATATTCTTTTCGTCGCGATGTACACCTATGACGATGCGGGCTTGCCAATCTGGTACGTGATTACCAATTGTCCTGTTACGGCCACTGGTTGCAACGGCGACATCTACCGCGTGAACGGAGGGACACCGCCGACCGTGCCATGGACTGGTCAGGGCCGAATGTTGACGCAAGTCGGGACAGGCACGCTGGTGTTTACCAGTACCAGCGTTGGCGCCTTCAATTTCACGCTCAACAACATCGCCGGATCGAAAGCCATCACCCGGCAGATTTTTGCGGCTGGCACGACACCGCCCACAGTCGATTACACCGACCTCCGGTGGAATCCGAACGAATCGGGCTGGGGCATCTCGCTCACGCAGCAATTCGGCACCATTTTTGCGGCCTGGTATACGTATGACGCTACAGGCAAGCCGATCTGGTACGCAGCAACCAATTGCCCTGTCACGGCGACGGGCTGCACGGCGGATCTCTATCAATTCACCGGTGGCGCGCCATTGACGACGCCTTGGCGCAGTGTCAACCCGGCAATTCTGGTGGGTAGCGTCAGGTTCGCGTTCACCAATGCGGCCAATGGGACGATGAGCTACACCATCAACGGTGTGACATCAAGCCGCGTGATTACGCGTCAGGTTTATTG
>JANNRY010000046.1:0-7985 GCA_031401935.1 Betaproteobacteria bacterium
CAAACTATGAAACGCCTGACCCGGATTGCGACTTGGACTACATTCCAAACGTCGCCCGCCCGGCGAAATGCGAACACGCGCTGTCGAACAGCTTTGGGTTCGGGGGGCAGAATATTACGTTGATTGTTTCGAAGGTGTGAAAACCATTTGAACCGCGGAGACGCGGAGGAGAGGAGGATTGGCCCGCGAAACACGCGAATGACGCGAAAGGGTACAATGCCTCAACGACGCACATGCAACTGGTAGCAAGATTGCGCATTTCACTTTCCCGGGTTGACGCCATGCAAACTTGGAAATCGCCAATTGTGTTCGTTAGTTTCTTCGCAGTCTTCATGGGGATGTTTTTTCTCCTTGGTGGCGGTGGCAGATTCGCTGAGTGCCGCGGATCGTCCGCGATTTCAGCAGACCTTTCAGCGAATCATCGACGGCAAAACAGCCAACGCACAATTGGAAATCACGCTAGCCGATGTTGATGGTACCGAGCGACCGATCGAACTGAAACTCGCTGCGAACAAACGCGAAGGTGGCAAAGCGACGACCGTTGTGGGCTGGTTGCGCGATCTCAGCATGGAAAAGGCCCGTGAAGCCGCTGCCAACGTGCAGGGTACGCACCTGCTCGATCTCGTCGAAGGCATTTCGGATGCGTGTGTGGTCGAAAACGCGGACGGGTCAGTGGAAATGGTCAACGCCGCATTTTGCGAATTATTCAGCGTTAAGGCGGCGACGCAGTCACTCATTGGCACTCCTTGTGCGGAGCTTTTCGCGCTCGCTTCAAACGTGACAAGCAGCAAAGTCGCGCCAATTTACTTTCCGCTGGATTCAATCACCGAAGACGAATTCGATTTTACGTTTACCGACAAACGCCGCGCGAAACAACATTCAATTCCGGTAACCGGCGAGACTGGCGTCGCGGGGCGTTTGCATATTTTTCGTGCGTTGGACGTAAAAGCCAAAGCGCCGGCAAACTTGTCAGCATTGTCGGCTACCGATGCTGCACAACTGCAACTGATCGAGAAAATTGCCCACGATCTGGCCACAACGGTGGAAGGTGCTGGCAGCGCAATTTATCGTGCCGAGCAACTGGAATTGCCGGGTCAGGTACTGGAACATTTTCGGCGCGTGGAAATGTCAGCGCAATCGGCGTTTGCGTCCATCGCCGGGCTGCTGGATTTTTCAAAGATTGAGACCAGCGAAATAGCGCTTGAGTCCGCCGAGTTTCATCTGCGTGAGGGCGTGGCCAGCATGCTGGAGCGAATCGTACCGAGCGCTGAAGAGCGCGCGGTGCAACTCAAATTGCGCATCGAGCAGGACGTGCCCGAGCACTTGATCGGTGATGGCGCGCGCATGATGTTGTGTCTCCGCAATCTGCTGGAATGCGCCATGCCGCCGCTGCTTGATCGCGTTCCCGGCACGGAAGTCTCGCTCCTCATCGAGCCTGAATATTCGGCTGAAAACCTGATTCATATCAGTTTCAGCGTAGTGCAATCGATCCCCAAGGGCGCCGTACGCCCGAAGTCAATCAATCCAGCCGCGATGATGCAACTTTCGCTGGCGCGCCAGATTGTCAGGGCAATGCACGGCAACGCCACCGGCAAGGCTGGCGGCAAGATTGATATCAAGGAACGTAAAGAAACGACGACATGGCAGTTCACGGCTGCATTCCCCTATCGTGCCGTCAAGGATCCGCGCACCCGTCCTACGTTTGTCACGCTCACGGGGATGCATGTGATGATCGTCAGCAGCGACCTTGAGCAACGCAAACAGCTTTCTGAACTCGCCCGTAGCTGGCGCATGTTGCCGCACGAGGCTGATGACGCAGCGATGGCGCTGCATCTTTTGCAGCGTGTGGCAGATGAAGAAGGCTCGATCCCGCTGGTGATTACCGCCAGCCAATTGCCGGTGCAAGATGGTTTCCTGCTCGCGTTTCGCATCAAAAATAATATCAAGCTCAAGCAAACTGCGGTGGTCATGCTGGCCAAAACCGGTAAACCGGGTGACGCAATTGCCTGTCGCGAAAGCGGAATCAGCGCATACCTGCGGCAGCCAATTGGTGCGACCCGCCTCAACGAGGCGCTCTCTGCGGTGATGGGTGCACAAGATGACGACAGCGAATCCACGTCTACGCTGATTACGCGTCATTCGTTGCGCGAAGCCAAAGCCGGAACAGTATTGGTCATTGATGCCAATCGCGAGCACGCAATGGCGGCGGCTATGGCACTGAAAAAAGTAGGTTACCGGATCAGCACCGCCGACAGCGCTACCGTGGCGCATATCGAGATGGAGCAGGACAATTACGACGTCATCATTATCGACCCGACTACGCCAGGCTTTGCTGAAATGGGTATCGAATCCATCGCCGGCGCCCTGCGTGAAAAGTTACCGGCGAAATCGCCCAGCATCCCAATATTGCTGGCGTTAGAAGAAGATATGTCGTCGGTGGAGTACGGGTATAGCGGAACAGTGGTGAAGCCCTACGACAAAGAGGAACTAATCGCGCAGGTGGCAAAGCACATGCCGCAAAAAGTAGCCGCTTAAAACATGAGCAGCCACGCACTGCGCGGTACCGCACTCACTTTTAGGGGCGACCCATTCCTTGTCGGACGCGATGCCGCGATGCACTACGAATCTGATGCGCTCGTTGTGCTGGAAGATGGCCACATCAAGGCATTTGGCTCGTATGCCGCGCTTAAAAATTCGTTGCCCTCTGACACACAGATCACGTCGTACACAGATTCTTTGATCTTGCCGGGCTTCATCGATCTGCACGTGCACTATCCGCAAACGCAGATCATTGGCGCTTACGGCAAACAACTGATCGACTGGCTAAACCGTTACACCTTTCCGGCGGAGTTGCAGTTCGCCGACATCGACCACGCGCGCGAAGTGTCTGCCCTGTTCCTCGATGAATGCCTGCGCGTCGGCACCACGACTGCGATGGTCTACGGCACTGTGCACGCGCATTCGGTGGACGTATTTTTCACCGAGGCCGAGCGGCGTGGTCTGCGCATGATCGCAGGCAAAGTGATGATGGATCGCAATGCGCCCGCAGCACTCCTCGACACCGCGCAAATCGGCTATGACCAATCCAAAGCATTGATCGAAAAATGGCATGGCGTCGGACGGCTGGGTTACGCGATCACACCCAGATTCGCGCCAACGTCATCGCCAGCGCAGCTCGAGGCAGCAGGGGCGTTATGGCGAGAATTCCCGCAAACGCATGTGCAAACGCATATTTCGGAAAATACCGACGAAGTCGCATGGGTGCGCGAACTGTTTCCGGAGCGCAGCAGTTACCTGGATGTTTACGATCACTACGATCTGGTCGGCAAGCGGGCCGTATTTGGCCACGGCATTCATCTGGAAGAAGCTGAATGGCAACGCTTGCACGAAGCAGGTGCAGCAGTAGCGCATTGCCCAACATCGAATGAGTTTCTCGGTAGCGGATTATTCCGTTTCGACAATGCGAAAAAAATGCATCGCCCAGTTCGGGTTGGACTCGGCACCGACGTTGGCGCTGGCACCTGCCTTTCACCGTTGCGCACGATGGGCGAGGCCTACAAAATCGGCGAGCTTTGTGGCAATTCGCTGTGCGCGGCTGATGCGTATTTTCTGGCCACACGTGGTGCGGCAGAGTCGTTACACCTTGAAGATAAAATCGGTTCAATCGCGCCTGGAATGGAAGCTGATCTGGTCGTGCTCGATCTCAAATCCACACCGCTGATCGAGTTCCGGATGAAATTCTGTAACTCAATTGATGAAGTGCTGGCCGTGCAGATGACGATGGCCGATGATCGAGCCACGCGTGCCGTTTACATCGCAGGCAAGCTGGCGTTTGAGCGCGGAGCACGCCCCCAAGGCACTTGAACGTAGACTTTAGTAGATGATGGCGAAGCGCTGGTTTTGGAAAAATCAGCCTAACAACACGCTGGCAAGCTCCGCAAATCCCGCGCCGCATGTGGATTCCGTGACATACGCAGGCTTCAATGCAATCACGTCCAGAAAATCCTTCACGTTGGCCACACCGACCGAATGCGGGAAATAGCCGAACATCGGTTCATCGTTTGGCGAATCGCCGATAAAGACAAATTCATGCTTGTGCAGATCGAGGTCGATAGCGAATAGTTCCTGCATGAATAGTTTTGTCGTCGAGAGTTTGTCGTAACCGCCGAACCAGCCATTGACGTGGATGGAACTGATTTTTGCCGTGAGGCCTTCAGACTCCATGACCGTTTTGATGCGCGTAATTTCTTCTCGCGGTAATGGCGGAACATCCTCGCAAAAATCAATCGCGATATCGGCTTCGCGATAATTTTGATCGGATGCGAGTGCGCTGCCGGGGACTTCGCGAAGAATACGTTCAGCAATACTCGATAATCGTTTGCGGTCGGCTTGGCGTTCCGTCGCTGATTTCACGAATCGCTGCGTGAGTTTTTTTCCATCGCGGTCAAAGAAGAAATAAAACGCGCCGTTTTCGCCAACCACGCCATCCACCGGCCACATGCGCGCGATATGATCGCACCAACCAGCGGGACGACCGGTGATGGGCACGACGATGAATCCGGCTGTCTTGAGTGCATCGACAGCGGCGTAGGCAGCGGCGGTGAGGTGCCCATCGGTGGTCAGGGTGTCGTCAATATCAAATAACGCACCTCTAATACTGGCGCGGTCTTCAGGGCTAAACTCTGCCAGGGACCGCATGGATGCTGGCTCTACATGCATAATAATTATTTTATGAGCGCAGCAACACGCGCTTCAATAAACATCCCCGCCCGCTCCCGTTCGACAACATCCATGTGTAAACCACATTTGGTGCGACGCCACAAAATATCATCAGGCTTTCTCGCCCACTCCTCGGTGATGCAGTAATCAATTTCACGCTCACTCAACAGCGTAGATCCGGCACCAAACAGTTCGCCCAGATCGGCCAACGTACGCACGCCGTTGAGTACGCGCTCTGTGAGCGAACCATGGCGCCGAACCAGACGGTTCAAATAATCGATGGGTAGTGTCGGAAATTTTTTCATCAACGCGTGCGTCACATCTTGCAGCGAATCAAGGTCACCACCGGGCAGCGCTTCTGCACCAGTCCATCCCACCGAGAGCTGCGGATAGTACGGCCTCAATTCCTCAAGCGCGTGCTCGGCGAGGCGACGATAGGTCGTGATCTTTCCGCCGAAAATCGACAACAACGGCAGCTTGCCGTTCTGATGATCGGTCTTCAACACATAATCGCGCGTGATCTCGGAAGGATTGTCGGAACCGTCATCGTACAAAGGCCGCACGCCTGCATAGCTCCAGACCACATCGGCTTCGAGCAACGGTTTGGCAAGAAACCGATTGGCGGCGCGAATCAAATAAGTAATCTCGGCCTTGGAGATTTGATGGCCTTCATCGACAGAGTCAACATTGACGTCGGTGGTGCCGACCAGGCTGAATTTTTCCTCAAACGGAATAATGAATACAACGCGCTTATCGTCGTTTTGCAGGATATATGCGTGCTGATGATCGTGTATGCGCGGCACTACGATATGGCTGCCCTTGACCAGTTTTGCAGTCGCGCTCATCGGCACGCGCAGCGCATCATCCAGCAGATGCTTTACCCACGGGCCGGCGGCATTGACGATACCGCGCGCGCTGGCCGACGACTCGTCATTCGTATCCATATTGCGCAGCTGGATTTGCCATACGTCGCCACTACGCTTACCGCTCATTACGCGGGTGCGCGTGCGCACTTCGGCGCCATGCGTGCGTGCAGAAACGGCATTGAGTACGGTAAGCCTCGCATCATCGACGCGCGCATCGGAATAAAAAAATCCGCGGCGAATGGCCGACTTCAAGCCCGCACTGTAATTGGGATCAGGGAACATGACAGTGCGGGAGCCGGGCAGCGAAATTTTGCCGCCGATGTGGTCGTACATGAAAAGACCCATTCGTATCATCCACGCCGGCCGCATGTGTTTGTCGTGCGGCAAAATAAACTCAAGCGGATGAATGATGTGCGGGGCGATCTTCAGCAATATTTCGCGTTCCTGCAAGGCCTCTCGCACCAGACGAAATTCATATTGCTCAAGATAGCGCAGCCCGCCGTGGATCAGCTTTGAGCTCCAGGAGCTCGTCGCAGAGGCTAGATCGTCCTGTTCGACCAACAAGACCTTCAGACCGCGTCCCGCAGCGTCCCGTGCGATGCCGCAGCCGTTGATACCGCCGCCGATAATGGCGAGATCGTAAACGTGTTTGGTCATGCTGTCAGCTTCGGCAAACGGTGGCGGAACTTATCCAGCCATAACAAGGAAAACGCTGATTTGGTGTCGGTAATTTCACCTGTACCGACCTTTTCAACCGCCTCATCAAGCGACATTGTGAACACTTCCAGAAACTCCCCTTCATCGAGCTGGTGACCCACATGCGTGAGCTGTCGGGCAACGTATAGCTCAATAACTTCGTTGGAGTAGCCGATGCCGGCATGCAAGGTCGCGGCATGATGCCAATGCGCCGCTGTATGACCGGTTTCTTCCAGCAACTCGCGTCGTGCGGTCTCGGCATGCGGCTCACCGGCATCAATTTTGCCCGCAGGTAACTCAATAAAATGTCGCCGCACGGGATAGCGGAACTGGCGCTCGAAAATCAAGGTGTTGTCGTCAACGAATGCCGCGATGATCACCGCACCCGGATGCAACACATATTCACGCCACGATTCGCTGCCGTCGGGAAGGCGCACCCGATCAAGGTCGACACGAATCATCTTCCCATCCAGTACGCGTTCGCTGGTGAGGGTGGTCTCGGTTAAATCAGAAAACTCAGAACGAGACCTGGATGGCATTCAGGCAGGCTGTCATCAGGGCGCTTGGGAATATGCCCAGCACCAAAAGTGCAAACGCGTTGATGACCAACAAACCACGCATATCTGCTGTCGCAGCGATGGGTGATGTATCGGTCGGCCCATCAAAATACATGACCTTGATGAGGCGAAGATAGTAGAACGCGCCGATCACACTCATCAACACTGCGAACACCACCAGCCATGTGTAGCCCGCATTGAGTGCGCCTTCAAGTACGGCGAGCTTTGCCCAGAAACCCAGAAACGGCGGGATGCCTGCCATTGAAAAAACAATGAACAACATCATCAACGCGTACATAGGTGAACGTTGATTGAGACCTTTGAAGTCGTCAATATTGTCTGCTTCAAAACCCGCACGCGAGAGCAGCATGATCATGCCGAACGCACCAGCCGTCATCAGCACATAGGTGATGACGTAGAACAGGCCGGACGCATAGCCACTCTTGGTGCCTGCCAGAATACCCAGCAGCAGAAAGCCCATGTGCGAAATCGTTGAATACGCGAGCATTCGTTTAAGGTTGGTCTGCGCAATGGCGACGATATTTCCCAGGGCCATCGATAGTACCGCGAGAATCACCAGCATGCCCTGCCAATCACCAGCTGCGCCACCAAGCGAATCAGCAAGAATGCGCATAATGAAACCAAACGCAGCAAGCTTTGGTGCTGAGCCGATAAACAATGTCATCGCCGTCGGCGCGCCGTGATACACATCCGGAACCCACATATGGAATGGCACGACGCCAAGCTTGAAGGCCAAGCCGGCCACGACGAACACCAAACCGAATACCAGTACCGTGTCGAGATGATCCAGGCTGGGAATGGTCGCCGCGACTTTGGCAAGCTCCAGGTTGCCGGTCGCACCGTAGATCATCGACATACCGTAGAGCAACATGCCGGAGGCGAGCGCGCCCAGCACAAAGTACTTCATCGCCGCCTCGGTGGCGTCGCGAGAATCGCGTTGCAAGGCAACCAGGGCGTACATGCTGAGAGAAAGTAATTCCAGGCCGAGATAGAGCGTCAGGAAATGGCTGGCAGACACCATTACCATCATGCCGAGCAAAGCAAACAGCACCAGCACAAAAAATTCGCCGCGGTAAAGCTCGCGGGTTTGAATGTAGCTGCGCGAGTAGATCAGCACCACTGCCAC
>JANNRY010000047.1:0-5717 GCA_031401935.1 Betaproteobacteria bacterium
AATAGCGCTCGCAGCTGGTGCCCCATGCAATATATCCGTGACCTTCAATCCGTCAACTGCGGGGCCATATTCAGCATCACTCAATCTCAGTGGCGCAACAACCAGCCCGGTCACAATCGCGCTATCGGGCACCGGCATCGCGGTTCCCGACGCGCCAACGATTGGCGCTGCCCTTGTCGGCAACGCCCAGCTTTCAATCAACTTCACGCCACCCGTGTCGAACGGTGGATCGCCGATCAGCACCTACACCGCCACCTGTGTTGGCGGCGGCAGCTTCAGCGCGTCGCGTGCAAGCTCACCGATTACGGTCGCAGGCCTCGTCAACGGCACCACATACGCATGCAGCGTCACCGCCACCAACGCCGCAGGGATAAGCGCGGCATCGGCAACGGTGAATGCCTCGCCGGACGTGGCTGCAACGCTTGCACTCGTCAATATCGTGTCGCGCAAATTACACACCGGCGTTGGTCCATTTGACATTGACATCGCACCTACCGACCCGGCCACAGTCGATCCGCGCTCCGTCGTCACCGGTACCGGCCACACCATCTTTTTTCAGTTCAATGTTCCTGTGACAGCGGCAGGCACCGTCGCTGTCATCAACGCCGCCACGATGCAAGCCATTGCTGGCGTCAACTCGGCGGCGGCAGGCAACAATGTGATTGTGACGATTCCAACATTGACTGATAACACGCGCGTCAGGATCACCATCGACTTTGTTAACGGGATTGCTGCGCCGATGCCAGCGTCGGTAGGTTTTCTGGTGGGTGACATAAACAATACGCGCTCCGTCAACGCCAGCGACATCAGCGGTGTAAAAGCGCGATCCGGGCAAGCCACGACGGCTGCGAATTTCAGATTTGATTTGAATGTATCTGGTGCAATCAATTCCAGCGACATCTCGGCAGTCAAAGCGAGATCGGGGCTGGTGTTACCTTAAATTTTGGCGCAAGTCGCGAACGTAATTCGCTCGAAGGGGAATGACATGTTTCAGAAATTGCTTCCACGGATTTTCCTCGCGACATTGTTGCTTTCCGTTGGTGCGCCTTCGCATGCGGCGTTTCACCTATGGCAAATTAACGAGGTTTATTCCAATGCCGATGGGACGGTGCAGTTTATTGAGCTGACGACAACGTTCGGCAATCAGCAATTTGTAGTCAACCAGACAATTTCCACCACGCAAGGCGGCACGCCTAATTCGTTTACCTTTCCGACTAATCTGCCGAGCGACTCCGCAAATAAGAAATTCCTGATTGGCACGGTCGGATATGCAGCGCTCTCAGGCGTTCCGGCACCGGACTACGTCGTGCCGAACGGATTTGTATTCATCAGTGGTGTCACCATCAATTTTTCAGGTGGCGATTTTGTGATGTTTCAATCAATACCCACTAGCGGCACGCTCTCAATAGGCCGCACCGGTGCAACCGCCACCAACTCCCCCACCAATTTCGCTGGCACAACGGGCACCGTTGTGTTGCCCACACCCAGCACACCACCCGGCGCCCCTACCATCGGCATCGCCACACCCGGCAACACGCAGGCGACGATCTCATTTACACCAGGTTCCGCTGGTAGCAGCCCCATCACCATTTTCACAGCGACCTGCACATCCACCGGGCAAGCCACCCGCGCTGGAACGGGAACTGCATCGCCAATTACCGTCGCCATGCTCGCCAACGGCAATGTTTATTCCTGCTCGGTCACGGCGGCCAATGCGAATGGCACCAGCCCTGCGTCGGCATCGGTAAACGTGATGCCCGCCGCGCCGGCGACGGTACCCGCCGCGCCTTTGATCAACTCAATATCAGCGGGCAATACACAGGCGACAATAAATTTCAGCGCGCCCGCAAGTGATGGCGGCGCAGTGATCAGTAACTACGTCGCCACCTGCGGCACGGCGGTGTCGAGTGGCCCGTCCTCGCCCGTCACGGTCACGGGTCTCGCCAATGGTGCGAGCGTTGCCTGCACCGTTGCTGCTGTCAATAGCGCAGGCACTGGACCGCAATCGTCACCCGTGAACGTCACGCCGGGCACCACACCGGGTGCACCCACCATCAGCAATGTTGTTGCTGGCGATGCGCAGGCGAGTATTTTCTTCACCACACCCGCAAATGGCGGCAGCGCAATCATCAATTACGGCGTGAGCTGCAATCCCGGTCAGGTAATCGCGGCAGGCCCGGGATCGCCGATCACCGTGACCGGGTTGGCCAATGGCACCGCCTTCTCCTGCACGGTGACTGCCATCAATGGCTTTGGGCCGGGCAGCGCATCAGCACCGTCAGCGGTCACCGCGTCAGCTTCTGCGCCGCTAACGCTAATCTCAGTAGTCACCCGTAAATCACACGGCGCCACGGGCACATTTGATTTATCCGTCGATACCGCCCCGATCGGTAACGCCATCTCTGTCGAGCCGCGCGTCATCGGCGCAGGCCACACCATCGCATTCCAATTCAACGTGCCCATCACAGCCACTGGTACGGTCACCGCCGCACCGGTCGGCACTGTCGCCGCGATTGCAGCAGGCAACGAGGTAGTCGTGACGCTCAACAACATCGCCGATAACCAGCGCACAACGATCTCGCTGGTAAACGTCAACAGCATTGCGGTCAATGCCGCTGCATCGTTGGGCTTTCTCGTCGGTGACGTGAACAACACGCGATCAGTCAATTCCAGCGACATCAGTAGCGTGAAGGCACGATCAGGTCAGGCAACGACAATCCTCAATTTCAAGTTCGACCTCAACGCGAGCGGCGCGGTTAATTCCTCTGACATTTCCGCTGTGAAGGCGCGGTCAGGGTTGGTGCTGCCGCCGTAAATTAGTCAGACGCGCGTTTCGCGGCGGAGAGCGCGCCAAGAAACGCGACGAGGTCCTGACGCTCCTGATCGGTGAGTGGCAGCGGTTGCAGTTCGGAATTGGTGCCCAGCTTATGCACCATACCATCAGGCCCGAGCGCGGCGTCGGGTGCCTTCACGTAGTGGTCAACGACATCCCGCAGCGTGGCAAGCTGGCCCGCGTGCATATAAGGCGGACGCTCGGCAATATTACGCAAACCCGGCGTTTTGAACGCGCGCAGTATCGCCGGATCACTCGTGACCATGAAGCGCAGTTCCTCACATTGCGAAGGCTTCGCATCGCTGAATGGGCCGAGACAATTAAATTCATCCTGCTGGATTTTGCTCACCGCTGTGGCGCGCCCCTGATCGGGCATCGCAGGGTCGCGCGGCGGCACCCGCGTGCTGTGAAAATGGTGATCAGTGAACAAAGGGCCGCTGTGACACGTGACGCATCTGCCTTTGCCAATAAAAACGCGCAGGCCATTTACTTCCTCGGGCGACAGGATCGGCGCAGGAGTTTTGTCCAATATATTTTTCACATATTGATCAAACCGCGACTCACGGTGGCTGAGCGTTTTTTCATACGCGGCAATGGCCTTGCCGATATTGGCGAATATGCGTGATACAGCCGTCTGCGATTTGGTATCCATCGCGTGCCATGCGGCTTTCTCAGTGGCTGAACCGAGCGGGCTCGCGTCGCTAACGACGCTGGAAAGCGCGGGCATTTTTCCGAATATCGCCTCAAATTCATCCCGATAGAGCCGTTGCATCTCATGCGCAATGCGGACCCGATTGCCACCGTATTCGACGCTGTCCTCAAACGGTGCCAGCGCCTGCGACCACAGGCTGTCCTTGCGGCCATCCCAAAACAGCCACGGGCTGTGTCCAGCCGCGACAATCGGCAACGTCCTGCGCGATGCAATGCCGATGCCGTGCGCAAGCGCCCGGCCATCCTGAAAATGCTGGTTCGGGTCATGGCAGCTCGCGCAGGAAATCGCGCTGTTGCGGCTGAAGCGGGGATCGAAAAATAGCCGTTTTCCCAATGCAATCGCAGCAGGATTTTTCTCAAACGCGTTGGAAGGATCGTTCGGGACGGACGGCAATTGGTTGAGTTGTAGTGAAGCCAGAATTGCCATTTCGGTCGCATCCCAGCGATCCGGAAATGGTTTGTCGGCTGCGAACGCGGCATTAGGAACGCCTGCGATGGTAAATACGACTAGACAGATTAGCGATGTGATCAATTTGGCAGCCACCATTGTTATTTTTTGTTTGGCAATTGATTCAAGGTCGGTGGTAACTCAATCATGGTGTTGAACGTCACCATGTCCGACCCTGTCGCCGTCTGAATAGCGAGCTTGATTTCCCAGCGCCCGTGCATGCTGAATTTCATTCCTTCGAGCAGATATTCACCATCGCCAAGTTCGGTCGTCACGGACGGACGCGTTGGAAAACCGTGGCCGTGATCTGGCATGCCGCCGCCGACATAAAAGAGCGCCTTTGTGACTGGCACGCCCAAGGGCGACGTCAGCTTGATCCGCCACGAATGAATCTGATTTATCGCGACTGGCACTGCGAGCGGGCTGAGCGTCACGATAAATTTTTTCTCATCCGTGTTGCGTGTTGAGGAGTACGACGGCACCGGCGCTGTCGGTTGAATGCCAGTGCAAGCCGACATCAACGACAGCGCGACGAGGAGGAAGAATGAGATTACGAGACGAGCCATGGAGATCGATTTTGCACGCGAATAAAAAATTATGAAACACAAGCACTGGCGCGGTCTCTGGCGTGTTTTATGCCTGTGAGGCACGTGCACACTAGTGTTTGGCGATTTTATCTGCATTGTCAATCTGTCTCACCACAACCCGCACCACAATCGTGCGCACTCTATAAAAAGCCTCCAATGTGAGATTTCGCACATCACAATTGCAACGAATAACGCTAAAATTCAGCATGCGCCGCGCCCTCACTACCCTCTCATTTTTCCTGTTTTTCTCGTCAACAATGGCGCACTCAGCCACACCTGGACTCGATAGCCGAGCGCCTGTTGCCGCCTACATGAACGGTGCCTTGCCCACGCTTGCATCGAACGCGATGCCGCTGATGCTTTCGCAAACCGGCGCATTCACCAATATCGTTAGCAGGACGCCACACCCCGGTCTGGTTCCCTACGCGCAAAATTCGCCGCTGTGGACAGACGGCGCGATCAAGACGCGATTTGTCGCGCTGCCCTTCGACGGCACAATTGGCTCTCAGGGTTCACCCGCCATCGGTTTCGCGCCCACTGGCAGTTGGACATTCCCGAACGGCACGGTGATCGTCAAAAATTTTGACATGCTCATTGACGAACGTATCAATCCTGCCAAGCAAATCCGGCGTCTTGAAACGCGGCTGCTGGTGCGCAATGCCGACGGCACGCTGCGCGGCGCGACCTATAGATGGAACGCCGGTGAGACCGACGCGGTGCGGCTGGATGCCGCTGAAAATGAAACGCTTGTCATTACGCAGGCCGATGGCAGTACGCGCACGCAGAACTATCTCTATCCCGGGCCCGATCAATGTTTGCGCTGCCATAACACGGCTGCCGGCATGGTGCTTGGACTCAAGACCGCACAGCTAAACGGTAACTTTGATTACACGCAGCCCAACCAAACCATCCGTACCGACAATCAGTTGCACACGTTCAATCATTTGGGAATGCTCGATACGATATTGCCCGATACCACCACCTATCCGCAGTTCGACAAAATGGCTGCAGTGACCGACACCACCGTGCCGCTTGAGCATCGCGTGCGCTCTTACCTTTCGTCCAATTGTGCCCACTGCCATCGCGGATCGGGTAGCGAAGGGCCGTTGTTTGACGCGCGTTCGTGGGGCCGAGCCGA
>JANNRY010000048.1:0-3915 GCA_031401935.1 Betaproteobacteria bacterium
AGCAACTCGTCGTTGGTTGCTTCACTTGGATGCAATTGCGAAATTATTTTTAGCATGTCGGCACCGGCCAACGTGTAAGACAAAGCACCCATCACGAAATGCAATCGCCACGACAACTCCTCGCGCGGGATGTTTGGCAAGGCACGGCTGAAAGCCGCACGAAAGCGCGCGATCATTTCCTGATACTGGCTAGACAGAAACTCGCGGATAAATGGCGCCGGATCGGCATAGGCGCGCCCCAACAATCGCAGAAAATTCTTGCCCCCTTGTTCGTGATCACGCGCAAGCTTCAAAGCGGGAATGAACATCGCAGCTAGAATTTTCTCGCAGGTCAGTGGGTTGCCAGCCGCCGCAGTCTCATAGGCCGACAGCAATTGCATGCGGTCCTGATTCATCGGATCAAGCCTGCGCGTAAGCACCGCCTGAAACAGCTCCTCCTTGGAACCAAAGTGATAATTGACGGCGGCCAAATTGACGCCAGCAGCGGTGGTGATCAGTCTCAATGACGTGGCCTCAAAGCCATGCTCCATGAAAAGCTCTTCCGCAGCGTCGAGAATTTTCGACTTGGTGTCGATGGTATCGACCGCACGTTCCGGCGCAGAATTGCCTGACCGCGGTAATCTTTGAATTAAACCTGACGCCATTTAGTATTTGCTATCAGTAAGTTATACGGGAATTACATCAAATTCAAACGTTCGTTTGAATTGAGCGTATTACTGCGCTGGTGATGTGTCAATTACTTTCGATGTTGCAGCGCAACATTGATCCAAATGAACTCGATATGGAAAGCAATGGTTTCTGGAGGGCGAAAAAAAACCGCCGGATAATTCCGGCGGTTTCTTATCTGAAAACGCGAAACGAACTAAACCTTCTTGATCGTCTCGAGCATCTTAAATGTGGATTTGTTCGCGCCAATAAAAAGACGCTTGAAGTATTTACTCAAACACTTGCGCTCCAGCGTGTTGCGACGTGTGCGCTTTTTTTCACCAGCCATGTTGACCTCTTGGACGTAGTTGCAAATTCGGAAAGCATTAAATTATAAACAAAAAAGAGCCTCTGTTGCAGCCCTTTTGTGGCGAATTTCAGCGCCGAGTTGTCGCACTCAGACCGAAAATGACGACCCGCAACCGCAAGTGCTCGTCGCGCTCGGATTTTTGATCACGAACTGCGCGCCTTCCAGGCCTTCGGTGTAATCGATTTCTGCACCGATCAGATACTGATAGCTCATCGGGTCAATCAGTAAATGGACGCCATTTTTTTCGAGAATCGTGTCATCTTCATTGGTGATCTCGTCAAACGTAAAGCCATATTGCAATCCCGAACAACCGCCGCCGGTAACGAAAACGCGCAGCTTGAGATCATCATTACCTTCTTCAACGATCAGCGCCTTAACTTTGTCAGCCGCACTATCGGAAAACAATAAGGGGGAAGGCATCATCGACATATCATTCATTTTTCATCTCCTGGCAATACAGCATATATCAGGGCACGCGGCGCGAAATCAATTGCCGAGTGCAGGCTTGAACTCTATCACCTTATCGGTCAATAACCTCGATTCGCCCTCATGAACCAAGCGGCCCATGACGATGGCGCCGACATGTATTTCGATCGTTTTGTAGCTTACATCTCCTGTGACCCGTGCTTTGGGAAGGAGTTCGAGATACTCTTTTGCCCGCACCGGTCCAGCCACCGTGCCATTGATGACGACGTGACCCACGTCGATCTCGCCTTCCACCTTTGCCAGTTCGGATAGCACCAGCGTTCCCGGCTTATCGCCAACCGCCTTGATGTTGCCCTTGACGACGCCATCCACTCTCAACCCACCGGTGAAAAGTACGTCGCCATTAATGGTGGAGCCTGCACCTATCAAACTGTCAATTGCACTTGGTTTGTTGGATTTATTGCCAAACATGGGATACCTCTTTAGAGATTGACGCTTTTCTGGCTGCGGACTTCATAGCCAGGCAGCGCAAGGACACGAACCTGTATGCTTTTCAATTGCGCCCCCTGCGGAATTCTAAATCTGCCATCAACTTTTTGGTAGTAGCGAAAATCGATTTCGCCGCCTGCACCCCGCACCTCAGCATCCGAGGGGAAACTCAACGTTACTTGTTGGGTGCCCTGCTGAACGCGCGCGACCACTTGCACCTTGCCCTTGAAGTCCTGTTTGCGCTGCCCGCCCTGCGTGAGCAGCATACGATAGCGGAATTCATTTGGTAAAGCATCCGCTTCAATTTTCAGATTGGCAATGGAAAGGCCTTCAGGCACATTGCCCGACGACATAATATTGCGCAGAAAAGCCAAGTCTTCCTTGAGGCCCGAATTATCGTCCTGAATCTGACCAAGGTTTTTCGCTAGTTCCGCCTGCGCGGATTTCTCGATCTTGAGTTGCCCCTCGCGTTCGTTCAGGAGCGTTTTCGTCAAATCAAATTCACGCTTGAGTCGCTCATTGTCTTCGGTCAGCCTGGAAATCTGGAGCGTCGCTTCTTCACGATTAAAGCCCGTGATTTTGTAGCTATTGTCCACCAGATACCACGCGACAGCACCGGCCACGCCCATCATCAGGCCATAACCGGCAAATTTTATATACCACGGCATGTGGCTTTTGATCGCCACCTTTTCGGAACGAATCCCGATTTTGGAACGAATTTTTCGCCACGCACCGCGAAGTTTCATGTCGCTCAGCATTGGAAATTTATTCCTTTGAGTAGCGCAAATACATTGAAAATCTCATCGCCGAATAAGGAAAAAGCCGCGAAGGCGGCTTTTTCCTGTCGAAAGTCGCGTTTCGCTTAGCGTTTCGAGAATTGTTTACGACGACGAGCCTTGTGGAAACCAACCTTCTTGCGTTCCACTTCGCGGGCATCTCGCGTAACCAAACCCGCTTTGGAAAGTTGCGGTTTCAGGTTTGCATCGTAATCGATCAACGCACGGGTAATGCCGTGACGCACTGCACCAGCTTGGCCAGATTCGCCACCGCCGAGTACCGTTACCATGATGTCGAATTTATCAATGCTACCAACTAATTCGAGCGGCTGACGCACCACCATACGACCGGTTTCGCGGGAAAAATAAATGTCCAGCGGCTTGTCGTTAACCACGATGTCGCCCTTACCGGGTTTCATGAATACACGAGCGACCGCGCTCTTGCGACGACCCGTTCCGTAATGATATTTACCGACCATGTTCGCTATTCCTTAGGCTTGAATCGTGAGTTCTTTGGGTTGCTGGGCGCTGTGCGGATGCGTGCTGCCGGCATACACTTTCAGCTTCTTGATCATGGCATAGCCGAGCGGCCCCTTCGGCAACATTCCCTTGACCGCTTTTTCGAGAACGCGCTCGGGATGCTTTTGCTGCAGCTTGTTGAAGTTCGTTTCGTAGATACCGCCGGGATAACCGGTGTGGCGGTAGTAAGTCTTTTGCTCACCCTTGTTGCCGGTGACGCGCAACTTCTCAACGTTGGTGACGATAATAAAATCGCCGGTGTCAACGTGTGGTGTGTATTCAGGCTTATGCTTGCCACGCAAACGCAGTGCGACAGCGGCGGCCAGACGGCCGAGCACCTTGTCGGTTGCATCAACATGGAGCCAATCATGAACGACTTCATGTGGTTTGGCAGAAAATGTTTTCATTGCAGTACTCACTTAGTAGAATGCCGCTGCGTCAGTTGAGACAACTTGGTAGCGGACCGGATGCCTGGAAATGATTTGCCGGAAATCCGTGCTGTTTGGACGCCCTTTCGGGGGCACACCACGGCGACAATTCTTATCGCCAAGCAAACGGGGGGTACTTGGCAGAACTCGAAATTATAGTAAATTCAAGTACTCTCTGTCAATTCCATCTCAACCATCGGATGGAAGCATCAAAACGTAACGTCCTTAAAAATGCTTGGAATAACCTCTGGAGAGCCTTTTG
>JANNRY010000049.1:0-2422 GCA_031401935.1 Betaproteobacteria bacterium
AAAACAATTTTTCGAGTCGTATGCTGTAAGACCCTCCAACGCGGACTGACCGGGTGAGAAATCCGGCCTGAAACGCAATGAATCGACTCGCGAAATATGCTTTTGTCGGCTTTGTCCTTGTGCCTACGGTGGCGTCTGCACAAAGCGCGCAAACGATCTACAAATCGGTGGATGAGAGTGGCCGTGTTACCTACGCCAATTCACCGATCAAGGGCGGCACAAAAGTCAGCCTGGAGCCGCTGACGGTCATTCAATCTTCACCGGGCGCGGCCGCCAACAATGTGCCTGCCGCGCGCACCATTCCCGTAGCGAAGGTAACGAGCGTGCCCTCCGCATCCTCCGCGAACAGCACCTCGCCTGTCGCATTCGCCGCAGCGGTCATTACACCTGTTGCGATGCCGGAGCCAGCGGTCGCCCCGCCGACAATGATCGCCTCCCTCGACACCGGCGACAAAATACAAGAGCGGGCACAACAACGCCGCGCTGACGTTCGCCAACGCATTTTGCAAATTGAGATCCAGGCCGAGGAAAAGTCGCTCGCGGCCGCCCGCGTGGCGCTTGCGGAAGAACAGCGTCGCTCTGGCGAGGTGCGTACGATGCGTGCGTCGTTCGCCGCCACGGCGGTCGCGGTCACAGCACAGAAACCGCTTATCAGCCCCGAAGTACGCGCCGAGATTGAGCACCACTTCGAACGCATCCGCAATCTGCAGGACGAAGTGACGATGCATGAAAGCAGCATCGCCGCGTTGCGCGCGGAGCAGGCTACCCGGAAGTAGAACGTCTCCTTTCGATCGGGTTGCCGATCGAGATTTGAAACGCCGAAGGCGATGAGCCTCCGGCGTTTTTTTTCGTCTCGGCTGAAAGCGAAAAACGGTATCCTCAAGCTACCAATTAGGGCCTGCGCGCTTGTGGCGCAGAACTTGCTTTTTACATTGGCACTGGCAGCCCGTCGAACTTAAAAAATGTCGAACCCTCCATCCCACCTTTATGCCGGTCTCGATCTGCTTTCGACGGCAGTCGTCATTCTTGACCGCTCCTTCACGGTGAAATACGCCAATCCTGCCGCCGAAACCATGTTTGCCTTCAGCCAAAAGAATGCACTAGGCCAGCCCTGCGCGCGACTGTTCTCCGCACATGTTGGTAATGCCGCGTTTTTTGCCATGCTCAATCAAGTCGTCAAACACGACGCCGGTTTCAGTGAAAACGAATTGACCCTCGAAACCGCCGCCGCCGCTATTCTGCACACCGCCTGCACGGCGGCCCCGACCGAAGGGCAGCGGCTGATCCTGGAGTTTCATCAGCAGGATCAACAAATGAAGATTGTCCGCGAGGAGAAAATTCTCGAGCATCAGCAATTGAATCGCGAACTGATTCGCAATCTCGCACACGAAATCAAAAATCCGCTTGGCGGTATTCGCGGCTCCGCGCAATTGCTCGAACGCGAACTGCTACACGACGAACTGAAGGAGTACACACAGGTCATCGTGAAAGAGGCTGATCGGCTGCAAGCGTTGATGGATCGCCTGCTCACGCCGCACCGCCTGCCAAAACTGGTCAGCCTCAATATTCATGAGGTGCTGGAGCGGGTACGCTCACTGATGCTGGCTGAATTTCCACACGGCATCAGCGTGGTGCGTGACTACGACACCAGCCTGCCTGAGCTCATCGGCGAGAAAGAGCAATTGATTCAAGCGCTACTTAATGTGGCTAGAAACGCGGCGCAATCGATGAAGGGGCGCGGTGAAATCCGCATCATCACCCGCATTGCACGCCAGGTCACGCTGGCACGTGTGCGTTACCGCTATGCCGTCATGATCGATATCATCGACAACGGGCCTGGTGTGGCAAATGCACTTCAAGACAAAATTTTTTACCCGCTTGTTTCGGGGCGGGACGGCGGTACCGGACTTGGATTGTCCATCGCACAAGACCTTGTCAACCAGCATCAAGGGATTATCGAATTCGATAGCATTCCCGGTCAGACACGATTCACCATATTGCTGCCAGTGCGCAACCTGCAAGCGCCTCCCGACACATCACAACCTTCTTGAAAGCGGTACATGCGGCCAGTCTGGATCATCGACGACGATAAAAGTATTCGTTGGGTAATTGAAAAATCCCTCACACGCGAGGGCATTGTGTTTCGGTCATTCGCTGCCGCGCAGGACGCGCTTGATGCGCTCGAGGACAGTGCACCGCAAGCTGTGATCAGCGATATCCGCATGCCGGGCACTTCCGGCCTCGAATTCATGCAACAGATCAAAACAAAATTGCCGACCACGCCGGTGATTATCATGACCGCCTATTCAGATCTGGAAAGTGCGGTCGCGGCGTTTCAGGGCGGTGCATTTGAATACCTGCCCAAACCTTTCGATGTCGATCATGCGGTCGAATTGATTCGCCGCGCACTTGATGAATCGGT
>JANNRY010000050.1:0-3558 GCA_031401935.1 Betaproteobacteria bacterium
TTGCGACAAACTGGTCGCTGCGGTCTTGAAGGACTACGGCGCTTGCCATTATTTGGTCAACAATGCCGGTCGCTCGATCCGCCGCGGCATCGCCAACAGTTTTGATCGTTTTCACGATTTCGAGCGCACGATGCAGCTCAATTATTTCGGCTCACTGCGTTTGATCATGGGCTTTTTGCCGATCATGATGAAGCAGGATTTCGGACACATTATCAATATCTCGTCCATCGGCGTGCTGACGCAATCGCCACGCTTCTCGGCTTACGTCGCATCAAAATCCGCCCTTGACGCGTTCACCGGCTGCGCCGCGTCCGAATTTGTCGATAACCACATC
The DNA here is from genome assembly GCA_031401935.1 of Betaproteobacteria bacterium. Classification (GTDB taxonomy): domain Bacteria; phylum Pseudomonadota; class Gammaproteobacteria; order Burkholderiales; family Usitatibacteraceae; genus UKL13-2. The sequence goes on from JANNRY010000050.1 coordinate 335, forward strand.
AACTTCACCACCATCAATATGCCACTAGTGCGCACACCAATGATCGCGCCTACCAAGATGTACAACAGTGTGCCAACACTCTCACCCGAGCAAGCGGCGGATTTGGTCGTTGAAGCGATCGTCTACAAGCCCGTGCGCATCGCAACACGCCTGGGTATTGCCGGTGCTGTGCTGCACGCCGTGTCGCCGAAGCTCACCAAAATTATTCTGAATGCTGCGTTCCGTATGTTCCCGGATTCCACAGCTTCGCAAGGCAAGAAGGGCGAGGTTGCGAAGGAAGTGGAGATGACGCCGGAGGCGATGGCGTTTGCGCAGATAACACAAGGCGTGCATTGGTGATCTCTTCTCACGCCCGAAGCCACCAGATCGGCGCGCATGCGGCGTTGCGTGCTCGCCTTCAATCCTCACATACGGAAAGTATGCTCTGGTTGAAGGCTCCGCCGCGCCTTGCCTGCGTCCGATCTGGTGGCTTCTGGCTCGATCGGGGTTCTATTGAATATCGCAAACATCGATAGCGCAATTCTCGCAACTGCCAGCAATCATTGGCAAAAATTTGCAATGGTGATTGCAAAAGTGTCGGTCACGAATCGGTCCGACTTTACAGAGGACGAAGACGATTTCGAGTTGATTGCCAAACGCGTAGAAGCGTTGATTTATGAAGGTCGACTCGTTGCGGAAGGTGACACCACGAACTGGCGTCGAAGTGAAATCAAACTCCCATAGCCATGACTCAGGTCGTGTCCTCCCACTATTTTGAGAATCACCATGCCAAAATTAAAATCCGGCGACCCAGCCCCCAACTTCTCCGGCACACTTACTGACGGCACCACCGTCAGTCTCAAGGACTATCCCGGCAAAAAACTCATCATGTATTTCTACCCGATGGACGACACGCCCGGCTGCACCGCTCAAGCGTGTTCATTGCGCGATGCCAACGCCGACATTAAAGCCAAAGGTGCCGCGATTTTGGGTGTCTCAACGCAAGACGAAGCCTCGCATCAGAAATTTTCAACCAAGTACAAGCTCAATTTCCCCCTGTTGGCGGATACCGACCGCTCGGTCGGAAACGCCTATGGCGCAATTGGCGGTGGCGGACTTTTGTCGGCAGCAAAGGCCATTGTGGGCCTCTCGGACCGTGTCACTTTCATTATTGATGAGAAAGGCAAGATCGCCCACATTATCGACTCGGTTGATACAAAAAATCACGCTGAAGAGGTCCTCGCCCTGCTCTGATTATTCGGATTGAGCAAAAAAAAACGGCACCCGCGCAGGTGCCGTTTTTATTTTATCGGACGCTGTTTGATTTCATTATGCGATGGCGCGCTTGTGGTCGCTGTAGGACAAATCTGACCCAGCATGTCGGGTTTCGCCGGTATCGGCGTCGTGGCCACCACTCTATTCTCCATGCAGAAGCTCAACTGCCCAACAGGGGAAACAAGTAATAATCATGCGCACCATCGTTTGCATCCCACCCACATCGCCTGATTGGCTGCGCGGTTTGATGACGTCGCTTGCAGCATTGATGGTTGTCGGCTGTGCATCCCTTCCGCAGACAACAGCCGAAATGCTGCCAATCTCGGCACAGCCCGCCAAAATGGAAGGCGCACGCGGCCCGTTATCGGTCAAACAGACAGAAGCGATTCTGGCAAACCTCAGTAGCCGCAGTAAGGAGACCGGTATTTTCGAGCGCCATCTTGCGCTGGAAGAAGCGGTCGCCGGCAGTCCGCTGACGGTGAGCAATCGGACCACGCTATTTCAGGATGGCGAATCTACTTATGCGGCCATGCTCAAGGCAATCGTCGCGGCCAAAGATAACATCAATATGGAAACCTACATCATTGAAGACGATGAAGTGGGTCGGCAGTTCTCGGACGCACTCATTGAGAAACAAAAGCAGGGAATCCAGGTTGCGCTGATTTATGACAGCGTAGGTTCTCTCAATACGCCTAAGGCATTTTTCCAGCGTCTCAAGGATAGCGGCATCAAGACGCTTGAATTCAATCCCGTCAATCCGCTCGAGGCAAAAAAAGGCTGGCAGGTAAACCAGCGTGATCACCGGAAACTATTAATCGTAGACGGTACCAGCGTGTTTCTAGGTGGCGTGAATATCAGCAACGTGTATTCGAGTGGATCCGGCGGCAAACGATCAACTAAAAACCCCGACAAAGACAAAACGCCGTGGCGCGACACGCACCTGCTGGTGGAGGGCCCGGTGGTGACTGAGTTCCAGAAATTATTCATGGATACCTGGAGGAAGCAAAAGGGCGAAACCCTGCCAGACAAGAAGTATTTCCCACCGCAAACGCAAAAAGGCAAGGAAGTCGTCCGTGCGATTGGAAGTTCATCCGATGACGGCGGTGGTCAGATTTACAACACTCTGGTTTCGGCCATCGGCAGCGCAGAGACATCGGTCTACCTCACCAACGCTTACTTTGCGCCGGACGAACACATCATGACTGCACTCAGCGACGCGGTACGTCGCGGGGTGGATGTCAAAATAATCCTACCGAGCAAGACCGACTCCGCGCTGATTTTTCATGCCGGTCGTTCTTACTACAACGCACTGCTCAAATCCGGTGTGAAAATTTTTGAGAGAGGCCAAGCCTTGCTCCATGCCAAAACCGCACTAATCGACGGTTTGTGGTCGACCATCGGCTCGACCAATCTCGATTGGCGGAGCTTCCTGCATAACGATGAGGTAAACGCTGTCATTCTCAGCACGGAGTTTGGCGTGCAGATGAACACCATGTTCGAGAAAGACCTTGCCGCATCGACACAAGTCACGCCCGAATCCTGGCGCGCGCGTTCACTCGTAATGCGTGTCAAGGAACAGGCAGCACGAATCTGGGTTTATTGGTTATGAAAGTAGCAAATATAGCGACGAAACCATCGACGCGAACCGGGGACGAAGTGCAAACGGGCAAGGACAACCCACGCTTTTCTGCGATCATCCCTGTCGCATTGATGCTGGCGGCAATCGCACTATGGCTCATGACCGGCTTTACGCTGGCCGACGCCGCCCCCGTTTCAGGAACCAGCGCCGGTGATAACCCAGCTTCGATCTTGCGCGCACAACACCTGGCGCTTAAAGATCAACTGGCGAACAACGCGTTTAATAGTCCATTAGTATTGGCCTCGAATCAGACATCGAAAGATGTGAAGGGCGACATTTACACTGTCATCCCGCATCCATTTGACAAAGTTAGCGGTGCACTCAGCGTCCC
>JANNRY010000051.1:0-16845 GCA_031401935.1 Betaproteobacteria bacterium
CGTGGTGCTGCTCGATGAGGGAATAGGGCCGGACGAGACCGCGTCCCCTGCGCTAGGTGATCGCGTCGCGTTCAATTTGGAATTGCCTGAGACCGCTCCAAGCCAGATGGACTGGCGGGAGGTGATCGAACAGATAACAGCGGCGCGACAATGTCTCACTTCCGTCGTGATCGGCAACGAGGCCATCGAGGCGATGACTGTGGCAGCCGTAGCGTTAGGTGTCGCCGGTTTGCGGGCACCGATGCTGGCGCTGAAGGTTGCGCGCACGCACGCGGCTTTGCATGGACGCGCGCAAGTCTTCGATAGCGATCTGCAATTCGCTGCGGGCGCGGTGCTGGCACCACGCGCGACTCGACTTCCTGCCGCAGAAAAGAGCGAAGAGCAATCGCCGGAAAATGCTGAGCAGGACACACAGGATGCGGGAGCCGAGACTAACCCCGCAGAAGACATCAGTGGTGACATTCAACCGGACAGAGACAACAAAACCGATCCGGATGCCAGTACTGACTTGGACGCTGATAGCAATCAGGGCAACGCAAACATCGCTGAGACTTCTCTTGAAGACGTTGTATTGGACGCAGCCAAAGCAGCCCTCCCGGCTGGCCTGCTCATGCATCTGATGCAAGAAGGCGCAATCAAACAGGCAAGATCGAGCGGTCGGTCTGGGCGGTTACAACAAGACGCAAAAAATGGGCGACCTGTCGGCGTTAAGCCCGGGGATCCGCGCGTCTCGGGGCGGCTCAATCTGTTGGCAACCTTGCGTGCGGCGGCCCCCTGGCAGGGATTGCGGCGGCAAGAGTGGGGATTGTCCCCGACCCGGCGGCAGGGTCACGCTCCTCTGGTGCATGTACGACGCGACGATTTTCGAATTAACCGTTACCAGCAGCGCGCGGAGACGACGACGATTTTTGCAGTCGATGCATCCGGGTCGGCGGCATTGCATCGTCTGGCGGAGGCCAAGGGCGCAGTCGAACTGTTGCTCGCGGATTGCTATGTGCGCCGCGACCGCGTGGCGGTCATTGCGTTTCGAGGCAGAGCGGCTGAGATATTGCTGCCGCCGACGCGATCACTGGTTCGCGCCAAACGCGGTCTGGCTTCTTTGCCGGGCGGCGGCGGGACTCCGCTGGCCGCAGGCATTGATGTTGCACGCACGATGGCAAAAGCCTCGCAACGTCGCGGAGAAACGCCACTGGTTGTTCTGCTGACGGACGGGCGCGCCAACGTCGGTCGCGACGGAAACGGAGGCCGCGCCAAAGCTGAAGCGGATGCGCTCAGTGCGGCGCGCTCGTTACGGCTAAATAGTTTTACCGCGCTGGTCATCGACACGTCCGCGAGCGGGGAGCCACAAGCGCGGGCCATCGCGGATGCCATGGCCGCCACCTACCTGCGGTTGCCGCAATCGGACGCGCGCCAGCTTTCCCGCGTAGTGGAGCGCGTCTCGCGCGATCTTGGTCGTACACAGCACAATGCGTGACCGCCTGCAATGGCAGCGCGATGGCCGCGACTGGCCGCATCGAGAATCGAGCCGTTTTGTCGAAGCAGGCGGTGTGCGCTGGCATGTGCAGACGATGTGTTCGCCACAACGCGCAGCTGCGAACGCGTCACTGCCGGCGTTGTTGCTGATACACGGGACAGGTGCCTCGACGCACACCTGGCGCGGTGCGCTGGCGCAGCTGTCGCGATCCTTCGATGTGATCGCCCCGGATTTGCCGGGGCATGGATTTAGCGAGGCGCCACGGGATGAAAATTTTTCTCTGACGCGTATGGGGTTTACCCTCAGTGCATTGTTAGACAAACTTGACGTGAAGCCCACGGTCGTTGTGGGGCACTCGGCTGGAGCAGCCCTTCTCGCGCGGATGTGCCTTGATAATTTAATTGCGCCGCGTCACTTGGTCTGCGTTAACGGGGCGTTGCTGCCATTGAGCGGCTTGTCTGGAGAGTTGTTTTCGCCGCTGGCAAAAATACTTGCTCGTTGTAATTTAGTGCCGCGATTATTTTCCTGGCGCGCATCGGACCCTCGAGTGCTGAATCGAATTCTGCGTGGTACTGGGTCCACGATTGATGACGAAGGCCGACGCTTGTATGGTGTGCTGATTGGCAATCCGCACCATGCCGCCGCCGCATTGGAAATGATGGCGCAATGGGATCTGCGATCACTCGAAACCGACTTGCCGACACTGTCGACCCGAAATTGCGCGGTGACGCTCGTCGTTGGCGAAAATGACCGCACGGTATCACCGAACGAGGCCAGGCGGGTTCGACAAATGCTGCCAGCCGCAAGGGTTGTGAATTTGCCGGGGCTCGGGCATCTCGCACATGAAGAGCGACCCGGACAAATGTGCGAACTGATAGAAAATCTGGAGATGCAAGGATGACTGCGCCGAACAGACTTTCAGCGACATTGCCGCACGCCGTTGTTATCGGTTCCGGCTTTGGTGGTCTTGCGGCAGCGATCCGTCTGGGCGCGCGAGGCTATCGCGTTACCGTACTGGAAAAGCTGGACGCACCCGGTGGTCGTGCCTACGTCTACCGGCAGGATGGCTTTACGTTTGACGCCGGCCCCACCATCGTCACGGCCCCTTTTCTCTTCGAAGAACTCTGGACGCTGTGCGGCAAGAAACTCAGTGACGATGTCGAACTGCGCCCCATTTCGCCGTTCTATCGTATTCGATTCGACAGCGGCGAGATCTTTGATTACACCGGTGATGCAGCGGCCATGCGGGCAGAAGTAGCCCGATTTTCACCTAGGGATGTTGCAGGATATGACGCGTTCATGCGCGCCGCTGAGGAGATCTACCACATCGGGTTTACGGAACTCGGTCACGTTTCATTCGACTCGTGGACATCAATGGCCCGTATCGCCCCGGCAATGATCCGGCTAAAAAGTTATCGCTCGGTTTACGGCATGGTGTCGACGTACTTGCGCGATCCGCGCTTGCGGGTGGTGTTCAGTTTCCATCCGCTTCTGGTAGGGGGCAATCCGTTTACGACGACTTCGATCTATAGCCTGATCGCATTTCTTGAGCGCCGCTGGGGCGTACATTTTGCGATGGGCGGTACCGGTGAGCTGGTGCGCGGATTGGTGCAACTAATCGAAGGGCAGACGGGACAGATTAGGCTGAACGCCGAAGTGGCGCGCATTGATCACAAGGACGGCAAAGCCATTGGCGTGACCCTTGCGAGCGGCGAAAAAATCGAGGCCGATATCGTGGTTTCCAATGCGGATTCGGCATGGACTTATCGTCATTTGGTCTCCAGCGATACGCGAGGCCGATGGACCGATCAGCGGCTCGACAAGGCACGCTACTCGATGAGCTTGTTCGTTTGGTATTTCGGCACGAAGCGGCGCTATGAAGACGTCGCACATCACACAATCATGCTGGGGCCCCGCTACAGGGGGCTGCTGGATGATATTTTCACCAACAAGGTGCTCGCGAAAGACTTCAGTCTCTATCTGCATCGGCCAACTGCGACCGATCCATCGCTGGCGCCTGAAGGCTGCGATGCGTTTTATGTCCTCTCGCCGGTGCCACACATGGGCAGCGGGACCGATTGGAAAACACATGCAGAAACTTATCGACAAGCGGTCGAAACATACCTCAGCGATACCTGTCTTCCGGGACTGAAAAATGAAATTGTGACATCCCGCTTATTGACGCCGCCGGATTTCGAGAGTCGTCTCAATTCGATCAACGGCGCCGCGTTTGGGTTGGAGCCGGTGCTGACACAAAGTGCCTGGTTCCGACCGCATAACAAGAGTGAGGAACTTGAAAATCTGTTCCTCGTGGGGGCGGGTACCCACCCCGGCGCCGGTTTGCCGGGCGTGTTGACGTCGGCGAAAGTACTTGATGGAATCGTTCCGCATGGAAACCAGTTTCACTGATCGCCTCTCGACGCATCGGGGTGCTGCGGCCGATATCGCCGCGTGCCGCGCGATGCTGCGGGAAAATTCACGCACATTTTTTGCGGCCTCGCTACTGTTGCCGCGTCCTGTACGTGAGCCAGCAACCGCGTTGTACGCGTTTTGTCGCCTCGCTGACGACGCCGTTGATCTGAACGGTGGGCAGCCCGGTGCAGTGGGTGCGTTGAAAGAACGTCTGGAACGCCTTTACGCTGGCCGACCGATCAACCATCCCGCCGACCGCGCCTTCTCGGACGTGGTGACGCGTTACGCCATTCCTCGCGCGCTGCCGGATGCGTTGTTGGAGGGATTTCTGTGGGATGCACAGTCGCGACGATATGAGGATCTCGCCGATATCTTCGATTACGCCGCCAGAGTTGCCGGTACGGTTGGCGTAATGATGTCCTTGTTGATGGGCATACGGTCGCCGGACGCTTTGGCTCGGGCCTGTGATCTGGGCGTAGCGATGCAACTTTCAAACATCGCACGCGATGTGGGTGAAGATGCAAGCGCAGGACGACTCTACCTGCCGATGATCTGGATGCGTGATGCCGGGATTGATTGCGAGCAATGGCTCGCTAAGCCTGTGTTTACGCCTGCCTTGGGTTGTGTCGTGCAACGACTTCTGGATGTAGCAGACGAGCTTTATGGTCGCGTCGGCGCTGGCATTTCAGTGCTGCCTGACCGCTGCCAGCCCGGTATCCGCGCTGCGCGGCTCTTGTATGCCGAAATTGGTCGTGAAGTTGAAAGGGCAGGGTGCGATTCCGTTTCGCGGCGTGCAGTGGTGGCATCCGCACGCAAGGCAAGCCTGTTGGCGAGTGCATTTACGGCATCGACAGTTACGTTCACCGCAGATGCGTCAATGCCTGCGTTGGCTGGATGCTGCTTCCTGATTGATGCTGTGACCAATAGTGCGTCCCAAATAGTGCCGTCGCGCGCACGACGTGGGCAGACTTCGTGGAGCATGCAAGATCGTGTCGGTTGGCTAATGGAACTATTCGAGCGGCTGGAGAGGCGCGACCGCTACTCAGGCGGCATCGGTACAAGCCGTGACGCAGAGCCCGTTGGTGAGCGCGGTGGCGTACTCCAATAGGTTGCCGCTAATATGGATCACAAATATTTTGGCCTTGTGGAAATGCTCTTCTCGTTCGGGGTTGTGCTCGCATTTGCTATTTGGGAAGTGTATTCCTTGAGGCGTGACAAAAAACGTCGCGACGCTGAGAAATACAAATCAGATCAGCAGGAGTAGATGCCTGCGTATCCACTGCGTCGCGGCATTCTGAAGGGTAGTAACGCGCGCACCCAGCGAGATCGAAATCGGTCCAGCGAAAGTGTTTCGTGAAATGCGATCACGTCCTCACCGCTTAAGCGCGATGAAATGATCGAACGCGTGTAAAACGGTCCTGCTTCTACCGTTTTAATCAAGGCTGCTGTTGAAATATCTTCGCTAAAGGTCGATCGCGGCAGCCGCCAGGAAGACAGTGGCAAAGTTGCGTGTTGAGGTACTTCAAATGGAGCCATGCCGCCTTGCGAGTCAAATTTTTTCCCCAGCAAAAATCTGCTTTTGTCGCGCCGCACCGCATCGTAGAGCACGACGGTCTCGCCAGTGGCAAGTGCGGCGCGACTCCATTGCCACCCGATAAAATCGTCCTCAAGTGGCACATCACCTGCGTTGCTATCGAAGTAAGCCGCGCCCGTCCAGTGTCGTCCCGGTTGGTCAAACTTTACTTCTACTCGCGCCGTTGGTGCCAGTGGTCGCCAGCAATGGCGACCCGACTCATCGAGGTCAAACGACTGCTGTATCAAATCGGGTGTGCGCAGTACTATTTTTCCCCGCAGCCGGGAGGGCCAGGGTACCGTGACTTCATCAACTTCTATCGTGAGCGTGTTGTCCTCCCAGTGCAACCTGCTGGGCCCAATCTGCAACGTTGTTTGGTCTCGTCGAACCGCAGCCCATCCCCGCTCGGTCATGGTCCAGCGCTTCTCGTCGGGGGCATAAAGCGAAACATTAAGCGTGCAATGATTCAGTGGATCTACCGTCGCCTCGCCTGCCCGGCTTCTTGCCCAGGAGTAGTAAGGCGAAAATACGCTGCCGATGAATGCGATGATCGTGAGGCCGTGAAGCCCATCATCGCTTAGCGCATCGACGTACCACCAGACATAGCCATTGCGTGCCACGATCTGGTCGAACGCTGGTCCATCAGTAGTGCCTGCGCTGCCAGCCGCCCCGATAGTGCCGCCATCGCGATGCCTGGTCCCGGGTGCACGCTCCCGCCCGCCAGATAAAGGCCGGGCAGTCGTGTCCTCGACCCCGGTCGGCGAAATGAGGCCATCCATCCATGAGAAGCCCGCCCGTACAATGCGCCGCCCGTCGCCGGAAACAGCCGGTGCCAATCGATCGGTGTAGTGACTATCTTTGGAGAGCCGCTCATGTTGAGTTGTAGGCCACAGCGTGTCATCAGACGGGATATTGTCTGTTCGCATTGCAGGATCTCCTCATCGTTGAATGCGGCACTGTTGGTGTCGTCTCCAGTTGCTGGCGCATTGACCAATACCAGAAAGCGTTCAGTCTCATTTCGACCAGCATTGGAGTTGTCGCGGTCTTGAGCGCAGATGTAGACCGTTGGCTCGCGCGGTAATTTTTTTGAGACGAAAATATCATCGAATTCGCGCTTGTAATCACGCGAAAAAAGCACGTTGTGGCGTAGCAGAGACATGCCGGTTGCTTTCGTCGATAGTGTCCAGGTAAGTGCAGATAGTGATCGGTCCGCAGCCGGTACGGCGTTGCTGGTGCCAGCCAGAGCCGGTCCCAATGCGCCGTTTGCCACTGCATTTGCATCCGAATTGGAAATTACCGCATCGAACGCAATCCGTTCGCGTTGCCCTGCTGACAGCAACACTAGGCCACTGGCCGCGCCATTGGTCACCTCGATCTCGCTGACGTGTGCGCCGTAGCGAAAAATAACGCCTTGCGCCCGCGCCACTTTCTCAAGTGCTAAGGCGAGCCGGTACATTCCCCCTTCAAGCATCCACACGCCTTGCTGTTCGACGTGTGCAACCAGCATCAACGTGGCTGGCGCGGCAAATGGAGATGACCCGCAGTAGGTGGCATATCGGCCAAATAATTGCTTGAGTCGGGGATCGCGAAAATGCCTTCCAAGCTCCTGCCAAAGCGATGTAAATGGTGAAATCTGAAACAAATCACGAACGCCCGGCAAACCGTTGGCGATGCAGCGGCCAACCAGCCCTGGTAAGCTTGGGTGCATTGCGCGAATGAAGGGCCGCTCCAGCGCCGCATAAGTCCTTCGCGCGCGCGCGCTGAACTCGAGGAATGCTTTTGCCTCACGGGCACCCGCAAAAGCGCTGATCGCCTCGGCGGAGCGATGTAGATCGGAATACAAGTCCAATTGCGCATGTTCGTTCCAAGCATGTCGGGCCAAAATATCCAGCGGCTTGAGCGTGACATGTTCAGATAGCGATGTGCCTACGGCGTCAAAGAGCTCTTCGAAGACCCAGCGCATCGTAAATACGGTCGGGCCCGCGTCCATCCGGGCGCCGCCAACATTGACTTCACGGAGTTTGCCGCCGGGCACGTCGGCGCGCTCGAATACGGTTACTTTTTGGCCGTGTCTTGCCAGATCGATTGCCGCAGCCAAGCCTGCAACGCCCGCGCCAATGATTGCAACTGAAGGTGTGCGTATCTCCGGCATGTGTCCCTATTAGCTGTGCGGCAGCACCATTTGACGCGCTATCGATTGGAGTGTATAACAAAAATTACACTTACAGTGTCAATGTAAATTGACATTCTTTTCAGGAATCGGGGGATTTTAATGAACGCCCATGCCCAAGCAGAACTATCGATGGCTAACGCAATCGAGCATACGCTCGTCGCCACCCTGAATAATATAAGCACCTTAGACGCCCCGCCGCTGTTGGCGGCGGCCATGCGCTACGCCGTTTTCCCGGGCGGCGCGCGCATTCGCCCGCGATTGAGTGTGGCAGTGTCCTGCGCCTGTGGACAGGATGACCCGCGCATTGCGTGTGCGACGGCGGCGGCGATTGAGCTTCTCCACTGCGCATCACTCGCCCACGACGATTTACCGTGTTTTGACGATGCGTCGACACGGCGTGGCAAAGCCAGCCTGCATCGCGCATTCGGTGAGCGTTTGGCCGTGCTAGCCGGTGACGCGTTAATCGTGTTGGCATTCGATAGTCTTGCGCGAGGAGCAGCGGCCCATCCTGATCGCCTTGCGGCACTGATTGGGATCGTCGCGCGCTCCGTCGGCATGCCGAACGGGATCGTCGCAGGACAAGCTTGGGAAAGTGAACCCTTGGTGTCGCTGTCCAAATATCAACAGGCCAAAACCGGGGCGCTATTTGCTGCGGCCACGATGGCGGGCGCGGCAGCGGCCGGACATCGTCCCGAACCTTGGGGTCAGCTGGGGGAGTGTCTGGGTGAGGCCTATCAGGTCGCCGACGATATTCGTGACGTGGCCGGCAAACCCGAGGAACTGGGAAAGCCCATTGGGCGGGACGTTGCGCTGGACCGCCCGAGTGCAGCGCGGGAGCTTGGACTGAAGGGCGCAATCGCGCGGCTCGACCACTTGGTCGAAGGGGCACTTGGGTCTATTCCCGCATGCCCCGGTGCGGATGAATTGCGCGGCCTGATACGGCAAGAGGCTGACGGGCTGTTGCCGAAAGGCCTCGCAAAGATGGCGGCTTAGGCTTCGCGTACCTTTGAGCCACATCGCGATGTTGGACTTGCATCGGTGACAACACAGACATTTCGCATGGGTGGATGGTGGGAATCGCTACTGAGTACTCGGGACCGTTTGTTATCGAGCACACGATTCCAGCGGTGGGCGGCAACGTTTCCGTTTACGCGCCCAATCGCCCGACGACGTGCAAGCGAGACATTCGATCTTGTCGCCGGATTTGTTTACTCACAAATATTGCTGGCGTGCGTTCGACTTAACCTGTTCGAGATTCTGTCGGAGAGGCCGCAAACAATTGCGAGCATTGCGTCTCGTGTGTCGTTGTCGGCGGAAGCGACCAAACGCCTTATTGATGGTGCCACGGCGCTCGATTTGGTTGAGCAACGTGGCGTTGATCGTTATGGGCTAGGTCGGCTTGGTGCACCGCTGGTTGGAAATAAACCAATTCGCGCAATGATTGAACATCACGCGATGCTTTACGCTGATTTGCGCGATCCCGTTGCGCTATTGCGAGGTGAACACGAAAGCACCGCGCTTGCCGACTATTGGTCTTACAGTCGCTCGGCCCTACCTTCTGCGTTGCCCGAGGAAAGAGTTGCTGCGTATACCCAATTGATGTCGGTATCTCAGCCATTGGTGGCGGATGAAATTTTTGACGCAAGCCTGTTGCGGCAGCACCGCTGCTTGCTTGATGTTGGCGGCGGTGACGGGGCCTTTCTAGTGGCGGCTGGTGCGCGTTACCCAAATCTGAAGTTGATGCTATTTGATTTGCCACCGGTCGCGTCCCTCGCCACACAGCGAATAGCCGCTTCCGGTTTAACTGCCCGATCAACTGTCGTCGGTGGCAGTGTGCTAATCGACCCATTACCGAAGGGTGCTGACATCATCTCGTTTATCCGAGTGATTCACGATCATGACGATGCCAACGTACTCGTCATGCTTCGCGCTGCGCGGCTTGCATTGTCGAAGGGCGGCACGCTGTTAATCGCCGAACCGATGGCAGGTGAGCCGGGTGCGCGCTCCATGGGGGATGCTTATTTTGGGTTCTACCTGCTTGCAATGGGTAGCGGTCGTCCGCGTACGGTGGAACGGCTGAGCGAACTTGTTCGAGCGGCCGGCTTTGGTGCACCTTGGCGCGTGCCAACCAAGATGCCGCTTCAAGCCAGTGTCCTATTAGCAAAAGTGTTAAGGGATTGATTCATATGAAAATTATCAGCAAAAAAATATTGTAATGATATATTGACAGTAACAACTGTAAGTGTATCATGACACTTGAAATCGCACTTTGTCGCTTTGCCGCTGTGTAGGGAAAACAGGCCGGAGAATCTTGGTGAAAACAACAAAAGCAGTCGTTCTCGAAAGACCTGAGCACTTGACGCTCAGTGATCTGGTCCTCGACGAGCCCGGTGAAAGTGATGTCGTTGTTGACGTCGAATGGAGTGGTATCAGTACCGGTACCGAGCGTTTGCTTTGGTCTGGTCGTATGCCACATTTTCCCGGCATGGGTTACCCGTTGGTCCCAGGCTATGAGTCGGTGGGCCGGGTCGTCGAAGCTGGTAGCAGCGCCGGGATCAAAGTTGATGCCAGAGTCTTTGTGCCAGGTGCCAAATGTTTTGGCGATGTGCGGGGATTGTTTGGCGGTGCTGCGTCAACAGTGGTGCTGCCGGGTACTCGGGCGCTACCAATTGACGAAAACCTTGGTGAGGCAGGCGTGTTGCTCGCGCTCGCGGCCACAGCGTTTCACGCCACCTGTTCGCCGGGTACTACGCAGCCGAAACTCATCATTGGCCACGGCGTACTTGGCCGTGTCATCGCGCGACTTGCAGTTGCTGCTGGCGTGTCGCCAACAGTCTGGGAAACAAATCCGGAGCGTCGCGAAGGTACTTTCGAATACCCGGTCGTTGATCCCGCTACAGATGGGCGTCGCGACTACGACGTGATATGCGATGTCAGCGGTGACTCACGGATACTCAATTCACTTATTCAACGCATGGCACCGGGTGGTGAAATTGTGTTGGCAGGTTTTTATGACGAGCCGCTATCGTTCGATTTCGCGCCAGCCTTCATGCGCGAAACCCGTATGCGTGTAGCCGCGCAGTGGCAGCCGGGCGATCTTGTCGGGGTCAAGAAGCTTATCGAATCCGGTCGTCTTTCACTCGACGGGCTGATCACTCACCGCGCAACGCCCGACGCCGTTGATCGCGCTTACCGCACAGCTTTCAGCGATCCGCGCTGCCTGAAGATGATCCTCGACTGGAGAAGCCCATCATGAGTACTTCCTGCGGCACGCAATCACCCGTGCAATTTATGAAGAATAACTTGCGAGCCGAAGCCGCTATCGAGCCTGACGCTGTAGCGACAGGTCCGGTTACCAAGGCAACACAAATCATTGCGATCTACGGCAAGGGTGGCATCGGCAAGAGTTTCGCGCTCGCTAATCTCTCTTACATGATGGCGCAACTAGGTAAGAAGGTCCTGCTGATTGGATGTGACCCGAAGAGCGATACAACGTCTCTCCTCTTCGGTGGCAAGGCATGTCCGACCATCATTGAGACCTCGTCGAAGAAAAAACTTTCTGGGGAAGCTGTTGCCATCGGAGATGTGTGTTTCAAACGCGACGGTGTTTTCGCCATGGAATTGGGCGGACCGGAAGTTGGGCGCGGCTGTGGTGGCCGAGGCATCATTCACGGCTTTGAAACTCTCGAAAAATTAGGCTTTCACGACTGGGGTTTCGATTACGTACTGCTTGATTTTCTGGGTGATGTCGTCTGCGGTGGCTTTGGGTTACCCATTGCGCGCGACATGTGCCAAAAAGTGATCGTTGTCGGCTCGAATGACTTGCAATCTCTATACGTTGCTAACAACGTTTGCTCGGCGGTCGAATATTTCCGCAAGCTTGGCGGGAACGTTGGTGTCGCCGGGATGGTGATTAATAAGGATGACGGCACCGGTGAGGCCGCCGCCTTTGCCGAGCGCGCCGGAATTCCGGTACTCGCGGCAATACCGGCAAACGAAGACATTCGTCGCAAGAGCGCGAATTACGAAATCATCGGTCGGCCAGGGACGCAGTGGGCTTCACTGTTTGAAACGCTGGCCATCAACGTTGGCGAAGCGCCGCCAGTGAGACCAACACCCCTAACGCAAGATCAGTTGCTCGGCCTTTTCTCGGCCGACACCGTAGGGCGCAATGTGGTGCTACAACCCGCCACTGAGTTCGATATGTGCGGCAAGCTTGAAACCAAGCGCGAATCGCTTGAAGTGGTTTACGACACCGTTTAACCGAACGCGAACGATCATGTCCACTTCTGACCACGCCACTATTGCCAATCCGGAAGCCTTGAAGACCGACGGTCTGGGCTGCCATTCGGGTAGCGAACAGTTGCTGGCTGCAGCGAGCAGCGCGGGCAAGTCCGAGATATTGCAGCAATACGCGAAAGACTACCCAAAAGGCCCTCACGACCAGCCACAATCGATGTGTCCTGCATTCGGCTCGCTGAGAGTGGGATTGCGTATGCGCCGGACCGCCACTGTGCTCTCAGGTTCCGCATGTTGTGTTTACGGGCTGACGTTTACATCGCATTTTTATGGTGCTCGCCGCACCGTTGGATACGTGCCGTTCAATTCAGAGTCGCTGGTTACTGGCAAGTTATTTGAAGACATACGCGAAGCAGTACACAAGTTAGCCGACCCTGCCCTTTATGATGCAGTCGTCATCATCAATCTGTGCGTACCGACGGCGAGTGGCGTGCCACTACAACTGCTGCCGAAAGAAATTAACGGTGTTCGAATCATTGGCATCGATGTGCCAGGTTTTGGTGTGCCAACGCATGCAGAAGCCAAAGATGTGCTCGCGGGTGCCATGCTTAAGTACGCGCGTACCGAAGCCGAGCAAGGACCAGTACAGGCACCGCGCGGTGGCAAAAACGACAAGCCCACAATCTCGCTCCTCGGTGAAATCTTCCCAGTCGATCCCGTTACCATCGGCATGATGCTGGAGCCGATGGGGCTTGCCGCCGGGCCGGTGGTGCCGACTCGGGAGTGGCGAGAACTTTACGCAGCCCTTGACTGCACGGTGGTGGCTGCTGTGCATCCGTTTTACATTGCAAGCGTGCGCGAATTCGTGGCGGCAGGTCGTCCCGTCGTCGGCTCCGCGCCGGTAGGGCACGATGGCACCGAAGCTTGGTTGCAAGCTATCGGGACAACGGCCAATGTTGCGCAGGAAAAAATCGATGCGGCCAAGAATCGTATTCTCCCCGCTATCAAGGCGGCAATTGCGGCGGCGCCAATCAAAGGGCGTATCACCCTGAGCGGCTACGAGGGTTCAGAACTGCTGGTGGCACGTTTGCTGGTAGAGAGCGGTGCAGATGTGCGCTACGTTGGCACGGCGTGTCCGCGCACGGTATGGAGCGAAGTGGATAGTGAATGGCTGCAAGCTAAGGGCGTGCAGGTGCAATATCGCGCCTCACTGGAGCAAGATCTCGCCGCCATGCGCGAGTTCAAGCCCGATCTTGCCATTGGCACGACGCCCGTGGTGCAGGCGGCGAAGGAAGCGACGATCCCATCGCTCTATTTCACTAACCTTATTTCCGCACGACCTTTGATGGGGCCAGCCGGTGCCGGCTCACTTGCTCAAGTCGTTAATGCAGCGCTCGCCAACAAGGGTCGCTTCGAAACAATGAAAGCGTTTTTCGATGGTGTAGGCGAGGGCCATACCGCCGGAATCTGGGAGCCCGCGCACGGTATTCCGCAAGACCGTCCTGAATTCAAGAGTTACACGAAGCGCCAGGTGATCAAGATCATGAAGCTGAAAAAAGCCGAGGAGATGATCTGATGCTGGTTCTGGATCATGATCGGGCTGGTGGCTATTGGGGTGCGGTGTACGTTTTTACCGCGATCAAGGGGCTCCAAGTGGTGATTGATGGTCCTGTGGGATGCGAAAACCTGCCAGTGACATCGGTGCTTCATTACACAGACGCGTTGCCGCCACACGAATTGCCCATCGTTGTTACCGGTCTCGCAGAAGAGCACTTGGGGCGCGAAGGGACGGAAGGCGCAATGAAACGGGCGCATGCAACGCTCGACCCGGATCTTCCTGCTGTGGTGGTCACCGGCTCTATCGCGGAGATGATCGGCGGTGGCGTGACACCCGAAGGCACCAATATTTTGCGTTTCCTGCCACGCACCATTGACGAGGATCAATGGCAGACCGCTAACCGCGCCATGTATTGGCTGTGGACTGAATACGGTATCAAGCGTGGTGATGTGCCGGAGGCAAAACCACGCGTGGCCGACGCGGATGGCGTGATTCGTCCATTGGTCAATATCATCGGTCCCGCTTATGGCACCTTCAACATGCCGAGCGATCTTGCCGAAATTCGGCGGTTGGTCGAAGGTATCGGTTGTAAGGTCAACATGACTTTCCCACTCGGCAGTCATCTCGCGGACGTGCGGAATCTGGCAGATGCCGAGGTCAATATTTGCATGTATCGTGAATTCGGCAGGCTCCTATGTGAAGCGCTGGATCGCCCCTACCTGCAAGCGCCCATTGGGCTACACAGCACAACCAAATTTCTGCGTACTCTTGGGCAATTGCTGGGCATCGATCCCGAGCCGTTTATTGCGCGGGAAAAGCACAGCACCATCAAACCGATTTGGGATCTCTGGCGTTCCGTGACACAGGATTTTTTTGGCACCGCGAGCTTTGCCGTGGTGGCCAATGAGACGTACACACGCGGGCTCAGGAACTTTCTTGAAACAGAGCTCGGATTGCCATGCAATTTTGCTGTGTCCCGCATACCGGGTGGCAAGACCGACAACGAAGCCGTGCGCAAACTCGTCAGGGACAAGCCGCCGCTAGTACTTTTCGGCAGTTACAACGAGCGCATGTATCTGGCCGAATGTGGCGGTCGTGCCACTTACATTCCCGCATCGTTTCCCGGTGCCATCATCCGCCGACACACTGGCACGCCGTTTATGGGCTACGCCGGCGCGACTTACGTGGTGCAAGAACTCTCCAACGCCTTGTTCGATGCACTGTTCCATATTCTGCCTTTGGCGACGCAGATGGACAAAGTCGATGCCACGCCAGCGCGTCTAGCCAAGGAGCTGCCTTGGTCTAGCGATGCAAAAGCTGCGCTGGATGAAATCGTTGAGCAGCAACCGGTGTTGATTCGTATCTCTGTTGCCAAACGCATGCGTGATCGTGCTGAACGTGAAGCGCGGCGGATGGAATCGAACACGGTAGCAAAGGCGCACGTATCGCGTGCGCAGGAGTCACTTCTGGAAGGAGTCACGACATGAGCCCACTACATCTCGAAGGTATCCCGCTGGAGACGGCCTTATTGAAAACTGATGCCCGCACACCTGCCGAAATCAAGGCGGAGCGGCGACGTGAAGAGAGTGCTTTTTACCTTCTGTTCGTGCTGAGTTTTCCGTTTTTTCTGGTTGTTGCAATTGCGCGGCGGTTATTGGCCAGCGTTGAGATCGAAAACCTGGTGGATGAAAAGGCTGGCAAATCGATCATCGCTGAGGCGAGCGCCCGTACCAGATCGACGATTGCGATCGCACTAACAAGTTAGCGAAATGAAGATCTTTGTTTGATGAATTCGCCCGAGGTTTCGGGCGCGACTCTGGGGCGGCAATGCATCGCTGTCATGGAGGTCCCCGCCGCGCGGGATTTGCGCGGTAAATGCACGACGTGAGCCAAGAGGCGAGCAGGGTGCGCGACAAAGGAGGTCCAAGATGGCCGGAGAAAGACAAGGTTCATTGTCGGGACTGACGGAAAATGAAGCGAAAGAGTTTCACGGGATATTCATGACTAGTTTCATCGGCTTTACCGTGGTTGCTGCTATCGCCCATTTCCTGGTCTGGCAATGGCGCCCGTGGTTGGCGGGATAACGAAGTGAAGAGATGTTCCCTTTGCGATCGGGACGGTGTAGTACGCGTCTCTTCGCTGTCATTAACCCAAGGAGGCTGAAACATGTGGCGAATTTGGATGTTGTTCGATCCGCGTCGCGCCCTTGTGGCGTTGTCGGTGTTCTTGTTCGGGCTGGCGATTGTGATTCATTTCATTTTGCTCAGCACGGACCGTTTCAATTGGTTGGAAAGCCCGAAAAAGGCGGTAGCGACTCAGGTGGCACCAGCGCCGAAGTAGCAACAATCTTTGCGGACTTACCGCTCGAAGGACGAGGTTCGAAACGAGGCATTTTTTTCGTGTGCGCACCTCGTCCGGAGAGCTAACAGTGGATGGCAAACCCAGCTTTTGAACATTTGAAACTCAAACAAATATTCGTGCCGTTGCAGCCTAAACGACGCGCAACTGAATCAGACTGGCGGAGGGAAACAACATGGCAATGCTGAGCTTTGAACGAAAGTATCGCGTGCGCGGCGGTACCTTGATCGGCGGAGACTTGTTCGACTTCTGGGCCGGGCCGTTTTACGTTGGTTTTTTCGGTGTCACGACAATATTTTTTACAATCGTTGGTGTCATGTTGATCCTTTGGGGCGCTTCTCAGGGGCCAACTTGGAACTTGTGGCAAATCAGCATCGCGCCTCCGGACATCAAATATGGTCTGGGGATGGCCCCGCTAAAGGAAGGCGGCCTATGGCAGATCATAACTGTTTGCGCGATAGGCGCATTCGTTTCGTGGGCGCTGCGTGAAGTTGAGATTTGCAAAAAACTCGGCATCGGTTATCACGTGCCGTTCGCCTTTGGCTTCGCGATTTTCGCGTATATCTCGCTAGTAGTGGTTCGCCCAATATTGCTGGGTGCATGGGGACACGGCTTTCCTTACGGCATTACCAGCCACCTCGACTGGGTGTCAAACACCGGCTATCAATACCTGCATTTTCATTACAACCCGGCGCATATGATCGCAGTGAGCTTCTTCTTCGCGACGACGCTGGCGCTGGCGCTGCACGGCGGCTTGATTTTGTCTGCGACCAATCCCGCCAAAGGTGAATCAGTCAAAACAGCGGAGCATGAGAACACCTTCTTCCGCGATGCCATTGGTTACTCGATTGGCACGCTAGGTGTACATCGCCTGGGTCTTTTCCTCGCACTGTCCGCGGTGTTCTGGAGTGCGGTCTGCATCATCATCAGCGGGCCATTCTGGACGCGCGGCTGGCCGGAGTGGTGGAGCTGGTGGCTGAATCTGCCCATTTGGAAATAGGCGAGGGGAAAACCATGGAATATCAGAATATCTTCACACGTGTTCAGGTTCACTCGGC
>JANNRY010000052.1:0-5077 GCA_031401935.1 Betaproteobacteria bacterium
GATGTTTTCGGAATGGCGTTGTACCGGTTGCATTTCGATGCTTTTCAAGGTTTGCCACATACTGTAATCTGCGCACAGCTTGTCGCTGACCGTTCACTTCGGCGGTAGGACGAGCGCTTTTATTGGTGTCAGAATTATGCATGAAGAGACGAGAAATCGATGTGCGGAAATAGCTGGTAAATCGGGTGTTTCTCAAAAATTCACAATCTTTAACACTATTGGACTTTCTCGTCGATAAATTTGGCCACTCGATCCAGCACAAGCTTGCCATCACGCAGTGGCGCAGACAATGCAAGCAAAATCCCAACGTGGCCCATCTTGGGGTAGTAAGTTGTTTCGGCTACGCCGCCGCGCTCAGTGATACGTGCGGCAATATTCCTGCTGTTGTGGATCCCCACGCGGGTATCGTCTTCGCCGTGCAGCAGTAACGACGGCGGTTCTTTGCCGGTAATAAAATTGATCGGCTGTGATGCGGCGCGCACTGATTGCGGAAAAATTAATTCCAGTTTTACTTCGGTGAGTGGCAGAAAATCCATCGGGCCGGCGAGACTCACAACGCCCTTGATGCGGCGCTTATCAATGCCGACCCGGTCAAGGTAGGTCGCATCGTAGGCGACCAATGCTGCGAGTTGCGCGCCGGCCGAATGCCCCATCACGAATACCTTGGTGGGGTCCCCACCGTATTTGGCGACGTTGCCGAATGTCCATTTGACGGCGTGTGCGGCATCGTCCATGTATGCCGGAAAAATAACTTCCGGATAGACCCGGTAGTCGGGAACCACAACGACATAGCCGCGTGACGTTAGCGCTTCGGCAAGAAAGAGGTAGCTGTTTTTGTCGCCGGAATCCCATGCGCCGCCGTAGAAAAATACTACGACAGGTCTTGGCGCGGTGTTGGGGACCGAGTTTACCGGGCTGTAAACGTCAAGTTTGTTGCGTGCATTTGCGCCGAAGGGGATGTCGCGCGTGGTGTCGAAACCGCTTTCCGGAATGAGTAGGTTGAACATGCGTGCCGGCGCGCAGCCGGCAAGAAAAGCGACAAAAAAAACGGCAATCGTAAGACTCAAAAAGCGACGGTTTGATGGAGAGGTCATGGGTGTGGTGTCGATTAAGTAATTGTCGGGAAAGATATCTTGTCAGCGTGAACTGCCGCCACCGTACTTGCGCATGGCATAAATCCCCAAGCCATTCGCTACGCTCGAGAAACGATCACCGCTGACACGCTTTGCATTCGGAAAAAGTGCAGCAATCCGTTCGGTAAGAAATTGTAGCCCGGTCGAGCCGCCAGTGAAATACACGGCACTAACTTTATCGACCGTTGTATTCGCCTGCCGTATTGTTGCTTTCGCGGTCTTGACGATCATGGCTACCTTCTGCTCCAGCGCCAAGGCTTGCTGTTGGTCGGTAAAAGTCGCCTGCAAGTTTTCCTCCACGGCATTGAGGTCGATCACGCTACTACGATGCAGCGCCACCTCAATTTTGGTGTGTTCTGCGCGTGCGGCAAGGTGGTGCCCCAGTCGTTTCGTGATTGCACTCATCAGTCGATGATAACTGCCGAGATCCGCATACATGCTGATCATTTCGCGCAGTTCAATAACACGATTGTGGGCATACACGGTGTTGATGAGGTGCCATGTTGCGAGATCGAAATACACTTTGCCGGGAACGCGCCGACCCTCCGGCCCCAACGATCCATAACCCAGATGCGGCATGATCGCCGCCAGATTTATCGCCTGATCAAAATCAGTGCCAGCGACATGAATGCCGTGGTTGGCGAGAATGTCGTTTTGCCGCGCCAGTTGGTGATGGCGTGCCGGGCCAACCCTGACCAGCGAAAAGTCTGACGTACCTCCGCCGATATCAGCAATGAGGACCAGCTGCTCGTTAGTAACTGTAGATTCGTAATCCAACGCAGCCGCGATCGGCTCGAACTGAAACGCTACTTGTTTGAAACCAGCAGCGCGCGCTGCGGTATCGAGTGAGGCCTGCGCTTTTGCGTCTCGCGCCTCATCGTTATCGACAAAGCGAACTGGTCTGCCAATGACGACGCGCGTGATTGGCCTGCCGTGCTGCGCGTCTGCAACTTTTTTCAGGCGGCGTAAATAGCCGATCACCACGTCGATATATTTGATTGTGATGCCATGACCGATTTCAGTGGTCTGATCGATCAGGTCCGAGCCAAGAATGCTTTTGATCGAGCGCATGAGCCGCCCATCAAAGCCATCCACATAGGCGGCGACCGCTTCGCGACCGTAACAGCGGGTCTCATCTTCCGCATTGTAAAACATGGCCGTTGGCATGCCGCGAAAACCGGGCTCCAGTTCGATCAGACGCATACCAATCTCGTGCGGTATCGCAACTGCCGAATTAGAGGTGCCAAAGTCGATGGCGCAGTAGTTTTTAGCGGGCATGATGGGGCAGGTGATTGACGAGGTGGAACGCTGTTCCACTAATCGTGAGAGGTGAAAGGAGGCGGATTATAGCGATAACGCGGAACGACGCAAAGCCTGTTTTGCTACGGCATGCCCTGCTTGGCAACATGCCACAGCCGTTTCCGCGTGTTGGAAGAGTTCAGCTACCATGATGGTTTACTCGCGAATCAAACGGGATCAGTTGATAGCGGCTTGTGAAGTAGGTTTTCTCCAACGCCTCGTCAGCCCAGTTCGCCATAAGGAACTCCATGCGCAATTCTAAAACGATGGTTTACATGCTCTGCGCAGTTGCCTTTCTTGCAGGTTGCGCTGGCACAAAGGTCGATTCTGGTCGCAACAATCACGCTGATGTGCTTATCCGCAACGGTCGTGTGATCGACGGGACCGGCAATAGCTGGTTCGTCGCTGATCTGGCCATCCGCAATGGCAAGATCGCCGCCATCGGAAGGCTCGATCATTTCACTGTCGCGCGCACCATCAACGCGGATGGTCAGATCGTTGCTCCCGGATTTATCGATGTACACGCGCATATCGAATTCGGACTATTCGATAATCCGACCGCGAACAACTACGTACACGATGGCGTCACCACGGTGATTACCGGTAACTGCGGAGGCTCTGCGGATAGTCTGAAAGATTTTTTCATCCGTATCGATAGCACTGGCACGTCGATCAATGTAGCTTCGCTCGTTGGGCATAACACGGTGCGGCGTCAGGTGTTGGGTCTTGCCAATCGCGTAGCGTCTGCAGACGACCAGCGGCGAATGGAAGGTTTGGTTGCCGAGGCGATGCAGCAGGGCGCGGTTGGACTGTCCACAGGACTAATTTATCTGCCGGGTCTCTATAGCAGCACCGAGGAAGTGATAGGCCTTGCGCGGGTGGCTGCGAAACACCGCGGACTCTACGCATCTCACATCCGTAATGAAGGCGGCAAAGTGGTTGACGCGATCAATGAGGCATTGAATATTGGTCGCACGGCAAACATTCCCGTACAAATTTCCCATTTCAAAGTTTCCGCACCAGCCAACTGGGGCCGTTCGCGGGAAACGCTTGATCTGGTCGAACAAGCTCGCGAAGAAGGGCTCGATGTCACGATCGACCAGTACCCGTACACAGCAAGCAGCACCAGTCTCAGCGTGATGCTGCCGGATTGGGCGGTTGAAGGCGGCAATGATGCGATCAAGAAGCGTCTGTTCAATGCACCCCAGCGACAAAAAATCGCCAATGAAATTCTGGATAGCGCGCGTAGCAACAAGCGCCCTGATTTCAGCTATGCCGTGGTCGCGCGTCATGCGTCGGATGCGATGTTAAATGGCAAAAGCATTTCCGCGATCAATGTACTGAAGGGTAGGCCGCCGACCATGGAAGCGGAAATTGACACGCTGCTTGATCTGATGGTGGCTGGCGGCGCACAAATGGTGTATCACGGCATGTCCGAGGCCGATGTACGCGTCATCATGCGTTATCCGTTCAGCATGATCGGTGCCGACGGCGGCGTGCAGAGCGGCAAGGGAATGCCGCATCCGCGCAGCTACGGCACCAATGCCCGCGTGCTCGGCAAATATGTTCGCGAGGAAAAACTCGTCACGCTTGAAGAGGCGATTCGTCGCATGACTTCGCTGGCGGCGCAAAAATTTCAGTTAAAGGATCGGGGTTTACTACGCGAGGGATTTGCTGCCGACATTGTTATTTTCGACGCGAAGCAAATCATCGATAAAGCGACGTTCGATGACCCACACCAGTTTTCAGCGGGTATCAGCCATGTGCTGGTCAATGGCAAGAGCGTCATCGATGCAGGCCGTCACACTGGAACGCGTAGTGGTGTCGCACTCATGGGGCCCGGTTTTCGATCTGCGAGCGACTAATCAGCATTGGCGGTCCTCGCAGGCATAAAAGGCCTGAAACACCGCGCCAGTGCTAGAGGTAGCCCGAATATTTTGTACTCGGTAGTGATGGCGTTAGAGCTTGTAAGAAGGATCAAGTCGGTCCAGTTTGCGCAATAGCGCCGGCCACTCCATCAATCCGTACGGACGCCGCGTCTGCGGTTGGTAATTCATGTAAGTCGCCTCCAGCACCTGTGCTGAAACTGGACTGAATGTGGTGTTGCATGCCATTGCGGCCAGTTGCGCGCGGCAGGAAACCTCCAGCCGATGCGTCCAGTTAAACGCTTCGCCGACTGAGCGCCCCGCAATCAACAGGCCGTGATTGCGCAAAATGAGCGCTTCATTGTTGCCCATGTCTTTCAACAACGACTCCTGTTCTGTCTCATCAAGCACCACACCCTGATAATCGTGATAGCCGATTTTAAGAAAGCGCATTGCCGTCTGCGTAAGCGGCAGCAGCCCGCATTCCAGCGAAGAAACCGCCATGCCAGCCCAAGTGTGCGTGTGGATCACACAGTCGATATCGTGGCGCGCACGATGGATCGCACTGTGTATTACGTAGCCCGCTTTATTGATGCCGTAATTGAGGTCGCCGAAATCCGCCTTGGCGAGGATGTTGCCATCGAGATCAACCTTGATCAGGCTTGACGCCGTGATCTCCTCATACATCATGCCGTAAGCGTTGATGAGAAACGCGTTGTCCTCGCCCGGCACGCGAGACGAAATGTGATTGGCCATCATGTCCGACATGCCGTACAAATC
>JANNRY010000053.1:0-4891 GCA_031401935.1 Betaproteobacteria bacterium
TTTTTCAGGAGCGGGTGGTGAGTGGGCTGACCTCGGGTGGCTTGAAGGGATAGCAAACACAAGCATTGGCGAGGATCTCAGGCATAAAATGCCATGGAAGGCGCGCTAGTGCTTGACTTTAGATAGATGGAACCCCACGAAACGCCAATCCCGTTCGCCCGGAGCTTGTCGAAGGGTTGATCGGGCTTTGAGAATCAAAATACGAAACACAATGGGAGTCGGAATTTGTCATTAGATGTCTTTCAGCAGAGCAGCTTTCAACGCTTGAGCGCGGTTCGTTTTATCGAAGCCAATGCGCACGGTGCCCGCTTTGACGTCGATGGCATCATGCTCAACGTATCGGCGCACGCGCAGGACACGCTGCGTCTCACCTTCGGCCAATCCCGGCTTCCTGATTACGGCCTGCTGCAACAGCCCGACGCGACTGGCACATTGACGGTCGCGCCGCAAGGCGATGGCTGGCGCGTCCGCAGTGGCGATATCACGCTGACAATCGACACAGCCCCGCTACGCTTCACCCTGTCAAAAGCAGGCAAGACGCTCCTCGAATCCATCACCGATCAGCATTTTCGTGGCCGCACACGGCTACCCGCGATCGGGTTGCAGTCAGGCGACGAACAACCGCGTCGCTGGTGTGCATCATTTGCGTTAAACAGCGACACCGCCGTCTATGGTCTCGGCGAAAAATTCGGCCCACTCGATAAACGCGGCCAGCTGGTGCGTGGCCGCACCGAAGATGCGCTCGGCGTCAATACCGAACTCTCGTACAAGAATATCCCGTTTTGCTGGAGCCCCGACGGCTGGGGGCTGCTGGCGCACACGCCTGGCGTCGTGCGCCACGGCGTCGGCTATCCGCAATGGTCGCATCGCACCTATTTGCTGGAAGTTGAAGACGACGTGCTCGACCTGTTCCTCTTCATCGGTGAGCCTGCAAACATTATTGACCGCTACACCGCACTCACGGGTCGCGCGGCACTGCCGCCGATATGGAGTTACGGCATGTGGCTATCGCGGGCTTATTACAAAGTGCCGCAAGACGCGATCGACACCGCAGCGGAGTTGCGCCGTCGCAGCATCCCGTGCGATGTGATCACACTCGACGGGCGTGCCGCTTGGGAAGTGCGGACGCGTTTCGCATTCGAGTGGGACAAGAGCCGATTCGATGATCCAAAGAAAATACTCGACACATTGCGCGCATTCAATCTCAAAGTGTGCGCCTGGGAATATCCGTATATCTCGATTCACAGCCCTCTATTTGCAGAGCTCGAAACCAAAGGCTGGCTGCTGAAAAAACACGATGGCACGGCTTACGTGTTCGACTGGGTAAAAGACCCGACCGATAATCCTTTCGGTAGCGTGCTCACGCCATTGCCACCGTCGGGCATTCTCGATTTCACGCATCCCGACGCCGCGAAGTTTTGGGCCGACAGCCATGACAAGTTATTCGACGACGGCGTGGACGTGATCAAGACCGATTTCGGCGAGCAGGTGGAAGACGATATGGTCGCGCACAACGGCGACAGCGGGCGACGTTTGCATAACGTCTATCCGCTGCTATACAACCAATGCGTCTGGAACGCCACGCAACGCTACAACGATGCGCATGGGCGTGGACCGGCGATGGTCTGGGGCCGCGATGGATTTATCGGCAGTCAGCGCTTTCCAATGCAATGGGGCGGCGACCCGCAGACCGACTGGGAAGGGATGGCCGCCAGTATTCGCGGCGGCTTAAGCTACGGCATGA
This sequence comes from Betaproteobacteria bacterium, assembly GCA_031401935.1. Lineage (GTDB taxonomy): Bacteria > Pseudomonadota > Gammaproteobacteria > Burkholderiales > Usitatibacteraceae > UKL13-2. The sequence goes on from JANNRY010000053.1 coordinate 1,745, forward strand.
GTGGTGTGCCGTATTACGCGACCGATGTGGGCGGATTTTATGGCGCGCAGCAGCCCGACACCGAGCTCTATCTGCGCTGGACCGCGAACGGTATTTTCTGCTCGCACTTTCGCTATCACGGTATCGGTGAACGCGAGCCGTGGGCGCTCGGTGCCGAGACCGAGGCTGTCGCCAAGAAACTGCTCGCCTTCCGCTACCGCCTGATTCCCTACATGATGGGTGCTGCCGAAGAAGCTGGACGCAATGGTTTGCCATTGATGCGCGCGATGCCGCTGGCCTTTCCGCTTGACCGTCTGGCGCGTTCGTTCGAGGGCCAGTATTTATTTGGCGACGCGATACTGGTGGCACCGATCATTCGGCCCGGCGGAACCGTTGAGGTATATTTTCCGGTCGGTGAATCTTGGTGCGACCTCGACACCGGTGAGCGCATCGAAGGCGGTCAGGTGCGGGAGGTGCAAAAGGCGCTGGATCAATTGCCCGCCTGGGGTCGCGAAGGCCACGTGCTTTGCCTCGGGCGAGCGGTGATGCATACCGGTGAGATCGACCTTGCTGCGCCGATTGAGGAAGTCAGGTTGTTCGGCGAGCCTCGCGTGCCGCCTTGTGTGATGAATCAGTGCGTGACAGTGACGCACGAGAACGGTGTGGCACATCTTGTCGGCGTGCCGGCGGATAACTGTTTCCCGTCTGCTGGATTCAAAGTGGTCGACGCGGCGGGTCGGGTTCGCGTCGAGCGAGTTTGAGAATAAATTGACTGCGCCCGTAAACATTCTGACGTTCAAAGCTGGCGATGCTGAGGTGACCCTCTGCCCGGAAATCGGCTGCGCCATTGCGCGCTTCAGCTGGAAGGGGCATGACATCCTGCGCCGGGCGCCCGATGCCGCTATCGAAGGGCGGCTGATCCGCCAGATGGGTTCCTATCCGCTCATACCCTATTCAAACCGGATCGGGCAGGGCAAATTAATTGTTGGGGAACAGACGTTTTCATTGCGTCCGAACTTTCCCCCGGGAGCGCACGCGATACACGGCTTTGGCTGGCAACGTGTATGGCAAGTGGTGACGCGCAGCGCGGATTCGGCGGAGTTTCACCTGATACATGCGCCCGACATCGACTGGCCATTTGCCTGCGAATCCAGGATCACGTTGCGTCTCACCGACGACATGCTGCAACTCAAGCTGGCGGTGAAAAACGGTGACAAGCGCGCGATGCCGACGGGGCTGGGTTTTCATCCGTTTTTCCCGCTAACACCCGATACGCACCTGCAAACCGATTGGCGCGGGATGTGGGGGATGGACAATGATTCACTGCCGACGATGCTCGGGCCGGTTCCAGCCGAAGCGGATTTTAGTCAACTGCGACCGGTAAAAAACTGGAAGGTCGACCATTGCTTCACCGGCTGGAGTCGTCGCGCCGTGCTCGACTATCCGACGCATCGCATGCAGCTCGACGCGTCTGAAGCGTGTCGGCAGATTGTCGCATTTGCACCGAACGATGGCCGCAACTTTATCGCGCTTGAACCAGTGAGCAACATCAATAACGCCTTTGCGCTCGCGGCGAAGGGCGTCGCTGACACGGGCATGCGGATACTCGCGAACAACGAGTCGATGGAAGTGTCGATGTCGATCACGCTCACTGGCCGCGCGGCACCTCGCACGCCCAATGCTTGAGATTCGTGACGCGCGGTTGGTGCTCGATGCGAAGGCAGCACTGGCTGAGTGCCCGCTATGGAGTGTGGCGGAACAAAAACTGTACTGGGTCGACATTTCCGGTCGCACCATTAATCGGCTCGACCCGCTGACCGGCGACAACCAAAGCTGGCCGATGCCCTGTGAGCCGGGCTGCATTGCGCTGGCGGCAAGTGGCGGCTTGGTGGCAGCGTTGCGTGATGGCTTCTACCGTTTCTATCCAGCCGATGCGCGTCTGGAAAGAATCGTCGACGCGCCTTACGACGCAAGCCAGATGCGCTTCAACGATGGCCGCTGTGATGCGGCAGGACGCTTCTGGGCCGGCGCCATGTTCGAGCCGCGCACAGCGCCATTGGCGAGCGTCTATTGCCTCGAACGCGGCAATGTCCGCAACGGCTGGGGCCAGGATGACGACCTCGGTGTCAAGGTGAGCAACGGCATGGCGTTCACGGCGGATAGCCGCCACATTTTTCAATCGGATACACCGAATCATGTGATCTATCAATTTGCATTCGATTTGGCGACGGGACAAATTGGCGAACGCCGCGAATTCGCCAGGTCGCCGGACAATCGCACTGATGCGAACTACGGCGGGCGACCCGACGGCGCCGCTATCGACAGTGTCGGCAACTACTGGAGCGCGCATTATGAAGGCAGCCGCGTATTGCGTTACTCGTTTGAAGGCGAGATCACAGGCATCATTCGTGTTCCATCGAAACGCGTGACGATGGTGGCCTTTGGTGGCGCGGACTTGCGCACGCTCTACATCACGACTGCACGAGAAGGTGCGACGGACATTGAACTGGCGACCGATGTACATGCGGGCGGAATATTTGCTTGTGAATTGGATGTCCCAGGGCGGGCGGAGCCGCTGTATCTTGATTGATCAAAGAAGCGTGCAGGTAGCGCCAGTAATGAATGCGAATAAATCGCCATTTGGCGCGGCATTTCGGGCATAAATGCCTGAAGAAGCGCACCGAATGGCGACCTGCAATGCTGAATTTATCTTGAACCGATAGCCTGCCCGAAACGAAAGAACCCAATATGAACGCGACCGCGATTTACCGAAGCCTTGAAGACCGCGTGGTATTCGTATCGGGTGGCGGCTCCGGTATCGGCGCGTCACTGGTTGAACACTTCGCGCAGCAGGGCGCGCGCGTCGCATTTTGCGATATCGATGCCGCTGCGAGCGCGGCCCTGGTCACAAAACTCACGACGACTTGCAAGCACGTGCCGCGTTTCGGCATTTGTGATGTAACGGACATTCAAACCTACCAGTCGCACCTCGGCCAGGTGGAAACCGAGATGGGTGCCATCCGCGTGCTCATCAACAACGCCGGTAACGATACGCGTCACACACTCGCCGAACTCACACCCGAATATTGGGATCAATGTCAGGCACTGAATCTGAAGCATCAGGTATTTGCGATCCAGCAAGTGGCACCTCGCATGGCGTCGGCTGGC
>JANNRY010000054.1:0-2344 GCA_031401935.1 Betaproteobacteria bacterium
CCAAGCCGAGCGCGAGCAAGCCGGCGCCGATCCAGACCATGCGTTGGGTACGTGCCTTCATGCATGTTCCTCACGACGCGATGATCGCCCGTAGCGAAAGGCCGCCGATCGCGCTTGTTGAGCCACCAGCCGCGCGGCCTGACGACGGCGGCGCAAAGCCCACAGCTCAAAGCCGATCGCAGCTGCCAGCGCAGCGTACGAGCCAATAATGAAAAATGCGTGCGGGCCAAACATTCCGTTCAGTTGCCTATCAAAGGTGAGCGGCAAGCCAGTCATTGCCGGCCTCTCGCTCAAGCACAATACTGCGCAGTCGCGCCAAGGATACCGCTATTGTGTAGAACCAGGCGGCGAAGGACATGATCAGCATCGCGCTTAACATGGTTGTTGCCATTTTAGGCGCCGCGGTTAGCGAGACGCTGGCGCCTTGATGGAGCGTGTTCCACCATTTGACCGAGAAATAAATGATCGGCACATTGATCGAGCCAATCAGCGCCAGCACTGCGCAGGCGCGATCGGCGCGGCGCACGTCATCAATCGCCGCATGCAACGCGATGAAGCCAATGTAGAGAAACAGCAGGATCAGCGTCGACGTCATTCTGGCATCCCAGGCCCAGTAGGTTCCCCAGGTGGGTTTGCCCCACAACGAACCGGTAATCAGTGCAATCAGCGCAAACATTGCCCCGGTGGGTGCCAGCGCCAGCGCCATCATTGAGGACAGGCGGGTTTGCCAGATCAGCGAAGCCGCGCACCAGGCCGCCATGACCAGATACACGAACATCGCCATCCAGGCGCTGGGTACATGGATAAAAATGATCCGGTAGGACTCGCCTTGCTGAAAATCGGTCGGCGCGACGAAAAAGCCGATGTAAAGTCCGATCAACGATAGCAGCGCAGCGGTTGCGGCGAACCATGGAATCATGCGTCCGGCCAACGGATAAAACGTCGAGGGTGCTGCGTATTTAAAGACGGACATAGGCTTACTCGTGGGCAATTCTAACCGCCAGCGCCGTGATCCAGGGACCGATCACCCAGGACAACAGAAATCCGGCTGCCAGCAATGAAAAATGGCCGCTGGCGCCCTGGCCGTTGATATTGCTGGTATCGGCTTCGACTGCCCCCGAACCAAAGATCAACACCGGCACCGCCAGTGGCAGAATCAACAAGGCCAGCAACGCACCGCCGCCACGGGCACCCAGCGTCAGCGCCGAGGTCATTGCCCCCAGCCAGACCAGAATTGGCGATCCAAGCGCAATCGCCAGCGCGAGTACTCCGATTTCGCGAGCTGACAGGCCGAACTGCAGGCCAATCAGGGGGGTGGTCAGTATCAGCGGCAAGCAGTTGCTGATCCAGTGGGCCAGGACCTTGCCGGCGATGATGGCCGCCAGCGGCGCTGGTGACATCATCATTTGCTCCAGCGTGCCGTCGGCATGGTCGGCAGCAAACAGGCGCGGCAACGACAACAGAATGGCGAGCAATGCCGATACCCAGGCGACTCCAGGTCCGATTTGCCTGAGCAGGTCGGGCTGCGGGCTGGTTGCCAGCGGAAACAAGGAGGCGATCAACACAAAAAAGACCAGAATCAACAGTACTTCTGCGCGTGTCCGGGCCGCCAGCGCGAGGTCGCGGTGCAAAGCCCACAGGATCGATTTCATGCGCGCGTTTGCTCGAGCTCGGACAAGTTGAGCCTGACGACGGCCTGCTTCAGTCCGAGGTTCTGATGGGTTGCCGCAATGACCAGACCTTGGTTGGCGAGCTTTTGGTCGAGCAATTCCGTTAACAGCTGAAGGCCTTGTTCATCGAGGGCGGTCGCCGGTTCGTCGAGTAACCAGACCATTCTCGAATCGAGCATCAGCCGGGCCAGGGCCAGGCGTCGCCTTTGACCTGCCGACAGCCTGCCGAAGGCGAGATCGGCCTGTCTGTCGATGCCGGCCCGCGCCAGTGCGGCGACAATCGACTCTGGGTCGGACTTGCCTTCGTCAAGGCGGATTTGAATCGTCAGATTTTCACGGCCGCTCAATTCGGCCTTCCATCCGGCGTGGTGGCCCTGGTAGAGCCGCCGACCGTCGTTCGTCGGGATGTTGCCATCGTTCCGATGCCCGTCGCTGACTGCATGCCAATCGATCGTGCCTTGGGTCGGTCGGGTCAGTCCAGCGAGGCTTCGCAAGAGCGTGGTCTTGCCACTGCCGTTGCGGCCCATCAGCAACAGGCATTGACCATCAAACAATTCGAGGTTCAGGTCTTCGAACAAGATCCGGGTGCCGGCACTGCATTGCAGGTTCTTGACTTGCAGTCGCGGTGTTCCCCTGGTTCTGAGGTTATCGGTCATCGAGCATCAGCAGGTTCG
>JANNRY010000055.1:0-3889 GCA_031401935.1 Betaproteobacteria bacterium
CAACTGGTAATACTGACCCTCAAAAACCTGCTCCTCAGCAGATTCCCAAGTAATTTCGAAGTAAAATTAAAGCGTTTTGAAGTAGTGGCAGTGCCGTCGTGGTGGAATTGGTAGACACGCTGTCTTGAGGGGGCAGTGCAGAAATGCGTAAGAGTTCGAGTCTCTTCGTCGGCACCATTCATTGAAAAGTAGCTTCCGGGGGTTGTCCCCGCGCACCAAGATCAGGTGAGAATTGTCCACTCGCCGTAGTGGCAAACAGGTGTTCAGCTAAATGCTCGAAAATTATTTTCCCATCCTGATCTTCATCCTCGTCGGCGCTGCCATTGGCATCCTGCCGATTATCGGCACCAAGATGCTGACGATTTTGCTGGGCCATGATCGCCCTTATCAGCAAAAACTTTCCCCATACGAATGTGGCTTCGAGGCCTTCGAGGACGCGCGCATGAAATTCGATGTGCGCTATTACCTTGTGGCAATTCTGTTTATTTTGTTTGATCTTGAGATTGCGTTCATGTTCCCATGGGCAATCGTGTTGCAGGAAATCGGCTGGTTTGGTTTCTGGGGAATGATGGTCTTTCTCGGCATCCTCGTTATAGGCTTTATCTACGAGTGGAAAAAGGGTGCGCTCGATTGGGAATAGCGCTGCCTGTAATTGGTGCCGTATATGGCATCTCCACAAGTTTAAAAATGATTACTCACCACATGAAACTTTGCTTCAATCCGGAGAAATCCCATGCCTGAAGGCGGTGTTTCGCAACAAGGTTTTGTCACTACATCGCTCGATAGCGTGCTCAATTGGGCACGCACCGGCTCGATGTGGCCGATGACCTTTGGTCTTGCCTGTTGTGCTGTCGAGATGATGCACGCAGGAGCGTCGCGTTACGACCTGGATCGCTTCGGAATCGTCTTCAGGCCCAGCCCCCGTCAATCAGATGTGATGATCGTCGCAGGCACGCTTTGCAATAAAATGGCGCCAGCACTGCGTAAGGTTTACGACCAAATGGCCGAGCCGCGCTGGGTAATTTCGATGGGCTCATGCGCCAACGGTGGCGGCTACTATCATTATTCATACTCGGTAGTGCGCGGCTGCGACCGAATCGTGCCTGTGGATATTTATGTTCCCGGCTGTCCACCGACAGCCGAGGCACTGCTCTATGGCCTGATTCAATTGCAAAACAAAATCAAGCGCACCAACACGATTGCCCGCTAGATACATGTCCCCCAAACTTGAAAAACTGAAGACCAATGTTGAGAACGTGCTGGGCGCACGCGCGGCAAAGCTCATCGTTGAAAAGGATGCGCTTATTATCGAGGTCAAGGCTGTCGACCTGATTGACGTGATGACAACCCTGCGCGATGAGCCGGCCTTCGATTTTAGCCAGTTAATCGATGCCAGCGGCATGGACTATGCAGACTATGGCGACACATGGGACGGTTCTCGCTACGCTGTGGTATATCAGTTATTGTCGATCGAACATAACTGGCGCTTGCGCGTACGGTGCTTTTGCGTAGACGATGATTTTCCGATGATCGACACAGTGAATGACATATGGTCAGCCGCGAACTGGTATGAGCGCGAAGCGTTTGATCTCTACGGCATTGTCTTCAACGGACACCCAGATCTGCGGCGCATCCTTACCGATTATGGATTTGTTGGCCATCCATTTCGTAAGGATTTCCCGGTTTCGGGCAATGTTGAAATGCGTTACGACCCTGAACAGCAGCGTGTCGTGTACCAGCCGGTCACGATCGAGCCGCGCGAAATTGTGCCGCGCGTGATCCGTGAAGACCATTATGCGGAGCGGAAATAATCGTGGCTGAGATTAAAAACTACACGATGAATTTTGGCCCGCAGCACCCTGCGGCGCACGGCGTATTGCGGCTCGTGCTCGAGCTAGATGGAGAGGTGATTCAGCGCGCCGATCCACATATCGGATTGCTGCATCGCGCGACGGAAAAGCTCGCTGAGACGCGTACTTACATTCAAAACTTGCCCTACATGGATCGTCTCGATTATGTGTCGATGATGGTCAATGAGCACGCGTATGTGATGGCGATTGAAAAGCTCATGGGTGTGGATGTACCCGAGCGTGCTCAGTACATCCGTGTAATGTTTGACGAAATCACCCGCGTTCTTAATCACCTGCTGTGGTTGGGCGCGCATGCGCTGGACGTCGGTGCAATGACAGTATTTCTTTACGCATTCCGCGAGCGCGAAGACTTGATGGATACGTATGAGGCGGTTTCAGGCGCGCGCATGCACGCGGCCTATTATCGTCCGGGTGGTGTCTATCGCGATCTGCCAGAACGCATGCCGCAATACACCGTTACGCACGGTCGCAACGCGTCGGCAATCAACAAGATGAACGAAAATCGTCAGGGGTCGCTGCTCGATTTCATCGATGATTTCACCAAGCGATTCCCTACCTACATTGACGAATACGAGACCTTATTGACAGACAATCGTATCTGGAAACAGCGGTTGGTCGGCATCGGTGTCGTCACACCAGAGCGTGCGCTGAATCTCGGGTTCACTGGCCCGATGTTGCGTGGATCGGGCATCGCATGGGATCTGCGCAAGAAGCAACCGTATGAAGTGTATGACCGCATGGATTTCGACATCCCAATCGGCACCAACGGCGATTCATACGACCGTTATCTGGTGCGCGTGCAGGAAATGCGTGAATCAAACAAGATCATTAAACAGTGTGTTGACTGGCTCCGCAAAAATCCGGGCCCTGTTATCAGCGATGACCACAAAGTAGCGCCGCCATCGCGGGAAAACATGAAGTCAAATATGGAGGAGTTGATTCATCATTTCAAACTCTTCACGGAGGGATTTCATGTTCCACCCGGTGAGACCTACGCTGCAGTAGAGCATCCCAAAGGCGAATTTGGCATTTACCTGGTTTCTGATGGGGCCAACAAGCCATATCGTTTAAAGATCCGTGCGCCGGGATTTCCGCATTTGGCAGCGTTGGACGAAATGTCACGCGGGCACATGATTGCCGATGTGGTGACCATCATTGGTACGCAGGACATCGTGTTCGGGGAGATAGACAGGTGAATGAGCGATGAGCGCCATTGACAGCAAAGTCATCAATGTCGACCAGCTAAAGCTTGAGCATTTCGAGCAGGGGTCGAAATTTAGTTGCGACGCGGTACGCATAGGTCCACTTTTGGGTGCGAAGGATCTTGGCTTTTCATATGACGTGGTGCAGCCGGGCAAGTGCTCGTGTCCATTCCACAGTCATCGTGCAGAAGAAGAGATGTTTTTTATCGTCAAAGGGGCTGGAACACTGCGATATGGCGCTGAATCGCGCAAAGTTCGCGCGGGTGATTTCATTTGCTGCCCAACTGGCGGCCCGGAGTCGGCGCACCAGCTCATTAATGATTCTGACGCGGAGCTTGCTTATATTTCGGTGAGCACGATGTTTCCTGCAGAAGTTTGTGAGTATCCGGACTCTGGAAAAATTGGCGCTTTCGGGGGTGGATTGCGTCACATGACGCATGCCGCCGATCACGTCGATTACTGGAAAGGGGAGTAGCACTGTGTTGTCCGCTGAAGCAAAACTGAAGATTGATCGTGAGCTGACCAAATATCCGGTCGACCAAAAGCAGTCCGCTGTGATGTCGGCCTTGGCTATCGCACAGGACGAGCACGGCTGGTTGCCAAACGAATTAATGGAAGAAGTGGCGCGCTATCTCGGCATGCCGTCAGTTGCGGTGTACGAAGTGGCCACGTTTTACAATATGTACAACCTGACGCCGATGGGTAAACACAAGATTACCGTCTGCACTAATTTGCCCTGCGCACTGTCGGGCGGCGTGGAAGCGGCTGAATATTTGAAGAAAAAACTTGGCGTCGACTGGAAAGAGTTGACTGCTG
>JANNRY010000056.1:0-4387 GCA_031401935.1 Betaproteobacteria bacterium
ACCGGATTCGGCATGGTTTCCGCCGTTGGGGGAAGTGGTCAGCCGGTTGGTTTCGCCACCGCCAGTTTTGCCGGCAATGAAATTACGGTGACCTTGACCGCGATCCCGGAAAATTTTCGGCTTACCACTAACTTAACCGGCGTCAATGGCTCGACAGACGTTAAGGTCTCGGCAGGGTTCCTGGTCGGCGATGTGAATAGCACACGATCGGTAAACTCAAGCGACATTTCCGCGATCAAGGCCCGGTCCGGTCAGTCGGTCAACGCGGGTAACTTTCGTTTTGACCCCAATGCGTCAGGCGGGATAAGTGCGCCGGACATTTCTGCGGTAAAGGCACGGTCGGGCCGCAGCATTCCGCAGATTTCCACCGCGTTGATAATGAATGTTGCAGGTGCTGGAACGGGAATCGTCAATTCATCCCCGTCGGGAATAAACTGCACCGCGCTTTGTACCAGTTATTTTGGAAAAGACACGACGGTAACGCTCGTGGCCATACCTGGCGCAGCGTCAGTATTCACAGGATGGTCGGGCGCTTGTACAGGAGCGTCACCCACAACATCACTGGTGCTCTCAAGCGACAGCACGTGCACCGCAACGTTTGCAGTCCTTCCGGCGGCACTCACTGTCACTCTGGCCGGCGGCGGCGCTGGCAATGTCACTTCCACTCCAGCGGGCATCAACTGCGGCTTCACGTGCACCAGTAGCTTCAACCCAGGCGCTTTTGTCTTGCTGACCGCGACTGAAACTGCTGGGTCAACCTTCACCGGCTGGTCCGGAGCTTGCAGCGGTACCGCGCCAACCACCTTCGTCATGGTGAACGGGGCCACCACTTGTACGGCGAGTTTCGCGCTTCCCGCTGCGACGAACATATCCGGCCGGGTGGTTGTCAGTCAGGACACAGCCACGCCCGTAGCTGGCGCGAGAATTTTAGACAGACAGACTAGCGCTGTCCTCGCGATAACCGACCCGGCGGGTAACTTCCAAATCAACGGATTGAGCATCCCAAGCGGTCCTCCACTGCAGGTTTCCATTTCAGCCGACGGCTACCTAACGAGGGAAACAGGATTACAGCCAGGCACACAAGGCGTGGTGGCTGACATCATCAAGCTTTCTCCTCCCTTTTCCCTGCAGTACTACCGGCAACTGGTTCGGCCGGTGTCCGATGGCAGCGATCAGCGGCCAGGCTTTGCCTTAGGTGGCTGGCGAGCGGAAACGATGAACGTCTACATTCGCACGAACCTGATCGATCCCACCGATCGAACGCGCGCACCGATAGATACGGGCGTCGCTGTCTCGCAAGTGGTGATCGATCGTGTGCTGGCGGGATTGGAGAAGACGATAGCGGAGATTGCCGGCGGCACAGTCAGAATAGCCCTCATCGAATCGGGTCCAGAAGCAGCGCACGAGAGTCAACCTGGCTGGCTTACGATTGATTTTTTTGATGCACTTAACCACCCGCAGCCAGACTATATCGGTATCGCGGGAACCGGGACGAACGGATCTGCCCTCGTACGGCTTGGGCTTGGCATATCTTCGTTGTCGCCAATCCCGGGAGACATACCTGTTAGTAGCTGCGGCCCCTTACCTTTGCCTCAAGGTTTGCATCAAGGCTTAGCCATGCACGAACTTGGCCATGTGTTCGGACTGAGCCATGCGCAGTTGGATTCTCCCAACCTGATGATAGGCGGCGGGGGAAACATGCCCTGTGCGGATACGCACTTCTCACCCGCTGAGCGCCTTCACGGGCGAATCGCTTACTCACGCCCACGCGGCAACGAGGATCCTGATCGCGACCCGGTCGGCTTCGTTCTGCCCGGTGCTCGACCGTAAGTTTCAGCGCTGCCTCCAACCCGCCCGCGAGCAATGAGGCGATGGAAATTTCAAACGCCCTTTTTCACGAACCCTGAACGTATCCGATGACGCGCGACCGCTCAAACTATGCGCGACGACGCGCAAATCAATGGGTAAAGTAGAAAACAGGTTTTCTCCTGCCCTCCCTCATCAAACCGTGCATGCGGTTTTCCACACACGGCTTTCCGATGTTTTTCATGACCGAATGCACTATTGCAAGACACTGCGTTTCTGACCACTTATCGCTAGAGCGAATGTGCGTTACTCATCCTCAGTACTGTTCCAGTTGTCCTCAGAAAATCCAAGGTTCATCACAGCAATTAGCTCTTGCGGGTTCAAGTCATTCCAAACTTTATCGGCGCTTGATGGCGCGTCGTTGCCATCCCATTTATCTTGTCGCCAGCCGAGAATGGTCCAAAGCTCTTTCTCTCTGCTACTCAGATCGGCCCACGACAATTCTTCCCAGATTCCCGGATTGCCTTGCATGTCTCGTACATCCATAACTGCCTCCAGTGAAATATTACGAATAGAACTAAAGGGGCCGTGATCGATATTTTTCGTTGGGTTTGAGTAATATCACCACCGCCCCATTGAATGTGCGGCTAACGATTGGGTTACATTTCTGCGCTGTACTTGCAGCCGCCCAACCGGTCGCAATCGTGGAGGCTCATGTTAGCGCGACGCGGCACGGCGCGCTTCCGCTCTTCGACTCATTGCCTGGGACGCTCAGCGATATGCCAGAGCACGCCCGAAGGATCGGACAAATACAGCACGCGCAATCCCCACGGCTGCATTGCTGGCGCCTTGTTCGTAATACCCGGATAGCGGGCCGCGATCTTGATGTCCTCTATGTGCCGCCACCAAGCATCCACATCCTCGACCATCAGGCTCATCATGAAATTCGATGCCCAAGCTTCGACGTAATAATTCTGCAGCAGGAAGCGACAATCGCCGATCTCGAATTCGGCGACTTCTTTGCTGGACCACAGCAACTTGAAACCCAGGTCGGTGTAAAACTGGATCGAGATCGCGTGGTCCTTGGCGGGGACGAAGGCTTTGAGGTCAATGATTGGCGGCGGGTTCATGTTGTGTCGGCCCATGTGAAGTAAAAAAAAACGAGCACTGGTGGGGTGTATCAGATATTTATGCCTTGAGAGTCCCGTGGATGCTAGGGTTTCACAAAATATAGTGGTTTGTTCCAATTCTTATGCTGCCCGGGAAATCCTCAATCAACAATCGTCTGCATCACCGTATTGTGAAACCCATACTGCAGCTCAAGATTGGTCGGCGAAAACGCCAATTGTGTAAATAGCATAACGATGAGCTTTTCCTGCGGGTCAATGCGGAAATAGGTGCTGTAGCCGCCGCCCCAGCCGAAGGTGCCGGGTGAGCCGATGAGGCCTGAGTCGCCATCTGCTTTACGCACGGCGACGCCGAGGCCGAAATATTGACCGGGCATAAAACGTAGCGGAATTTTTTCGACGTGTCGCTCGGTCATCAGCTCGACAGACTTCCGGCTGAGCAATCGCTGTCCATCCAATTCGCCACCGTTAAGCAGCATCTGGCTGAAGCGGAGATAGTCGGCAGCAGTCGACCAAAGATTTCCGCTGGCCGAGAAGAATCGTGGGGTTAGCGAATCCAACGGCAATTTCACCAAAGTCTTTTCGGCTGACAGCGAATAGGCGGGCGCGACTCGCTTTTGTTTTTCCAACGGCACCACGAATGAGGTGTCGATCATTAGTAGTGGTTTAAATAGTCGATCCTGCAAAACTTTGTCGAGCGTTTGTCCCGTTACCACTTCAATCAGGCGACCCAGGACGATTGTGGATGCGCCATATTTGAACGTTGTACCGGGCTGCGCGTCCAGTGGGGAGGCCGCCAGATGTTTGGTGAATTCCTCAAGCGTGAAATCGCCATTTTGCTGTAGCGATTGGAGAGCCTTTCGGCGCAATATTTCAGCGGGAGAATTGCTCGGTGGTACGCCGGTGAATCCAGCGCGATGGGTGAGCAAATCGTGGATTGTGATGTTGCGCTCGGCAGGCACCAATATGTAGCCATCAGGCGCATCGGACTTCACCACCGCGACTTTCATATCGCGAAACTCAGGCAAAAATTTCGCGATGGGGTCGCTCAACAGAAATCGCCCCTCTTCCAGCAGCATCAGCGCCATCACGGTCGCGATGGGTTTGGTCATCGATTGAATATTGAAAATGTCGTCAGTGCGCATCGGGCGCTTGCTTTCAATATCAGCGAACCCGTGTGCTTTCAGCGATACCAATTGCCCACGCCGCGCCACCAGCGTGACAGCGCCCGCCAGTTTGCCCTCAGCCTGTAGCCGCGCAAGGAATGCATCCACGCGCGCAAGCCGCTCGGAAGAGAGGCCGACTTTCTCGAGCTTTGCTGGGACCTGTTGTGCCGCTGCCGATAGGGAAATGATCGAGGCGATTACCAGCGGCAACATGGTGACGGAAATTTTCATTGTTAGCCTTTGCAAAGATGAACTATCGGCGAACTTCACGACATGCAGAACGACATC
>JANNRY010000057.1:0-2539 GCA_031401935.1 Betaproteobacteria bacterium
GTCGCAATTGCTGCAAAGTTACAAAACTTATCACCCTTGCCCGGTCGGCGTGTGGCACGAGCTACATGCGCTTAGCCTGCACGCCGGTGAGCAAGGCATGCTGGCCGACATCGGTGACCCGGACAGCAAAACGACCGTGCAGGATCTTTACATCGACGCCATGATGGTCGCCCTCGCCGATCCTTATCGCCTGATGTTCAAAGAAGTCGACAAGGTGCAAGAAGTGCTAACCCAAAACCGCGGACTGGTCGATATTCGCACCAGCAACGAAGGCTTGAGCCAGCAACGATTCTTTGTCGTCGCACTCGACGGTGATCAGCCGCCGAAGGTGCTCAATCAGGGCATACCGCCGGCTGGCCAAGTGTTGCGATTGATCGATCCGACGCGTCTGGTTGAAAAACTGCAGCAGCGCGTTCGTGCGCAAAGCGGCGCGGGCGGCAATACCGCCGCCAAAAGCCGCGCCACCCACGATCTGGCAGATTTGCAGCAGCGCCTCATTCGTTTATGGGGGGATCCGCCCAAACGACAATTCCGGCGCAATCCCGCAGATTCAGCGATTGCGCTCTGCGGCGGCATCAAGGCCATCGCCTATTTCACCGAGCTCGCCACCAACGAAGACCCGGAAGCAGACGCAAAAGCCATCCGCGACGGCGATACCATTCCGCTACTGAAAATTCCGCGCGACGAAATGTCGCAGATGATTGGCGTGGAACCGTGGCACGTACTCAATCAAAGCGCGAATGGGTTGCGCCTGTATCGAGAATCGGGCGGAAAAGTCGGCGTAACGGTTGGCGAAGTTGTGGGCCTGCGTTTCGTCGGCGGGCGCAGTTGGAATGTCGGCGTGGTGCGCTGGCTGACCTCGCTCGAAGGCGAGGCAATGGAATTCGGCGTTGAATTACTTGCCCCAGCTGCGGTAAGCATCACGATTGAGCCCACCATTGGTAGTGGCGGCAAACCGATGCCCGCGCTGGTGTTACAAAATCCAAATCCTGAATGGGATAACGATACGGTCTTGTCGCTCACCGACACGTTTTCTGACCTGCGGGAATTCGAGCTGATCGAGCACGACGAAGTCACGCTGGTACGCGCGACCACGCTTCTAGAGCGTACGTCGCGGTTCGATTTGTTCCAGTTTCAAAAATCGTAGTTATCCCGCGACCAGCGACGACTTAGCGAATTAATCAGCGCCCACCGCCGCACGAATATCCTCGTCTCGAATTGTTTCGCGGCCGCCGCTAAGCACGAAGCGATTCATTTGCGCACGCGCGACAATCCTGGCTTCCACCAAATCATGCAGGATGTCTTCTGTAATTTCGATGGGCATGGCCACTCGCAATCGCAACACATTGAACGCAAGCGGCACCTGCGCTGCAGCCAGCGAATCCACAATTTGCATTGCGTCGCGTACGCGTGCTGACGCCATGGCCCCGCTGGCGGAGCGCATCGATTGCGGTGCGGATGCGTATCCGAAGTACGACAGCGTTGCCGTCACCTCTGCACCAATGAGCACCACCATCCAACAGCAGAACAGCCACAGCAGAAAAATCGGCACGCTTGCAAACGCACCGTAGACGAGGCTATACGTCGGCACCCGCACGATATACGCCACGAACATATGTTTGACCAACTCAAACAAGACCGCTGCAAATAATCCGCCGATGAGAGCATGGCGCGCCGGCACGTAGCGGTTAGGCACGGCACGATAGGCTAACACCAGCGCTAGCGTGGTGAGCGCAAACGGAATTAATTTCAGCAGCCAGTCATCGAGCAACGGCACCACGCGATCAAACCTGCTCGTCAAATGCACGACGTAAGAAGTCAGCGTGAGACTCGCGCCGATCAGGAGCGGGCCGAACGTCAGCAAGGATAAATACGCGGCGAGGCGTTTCCACCAGCTTCGTCGCTGTTTGGTGCGCCAGATGTCGTTGAACGCGCCGTCGATGGTAAACATCAACGCAATCGCCGTCACCAGAATCATGACGAGGCCAATCACGGTAAGGCGCGCTGCGTTCTGCGCGAATTGCTCCATGTAGACGCCGACCATTCGGCCCGCCACGTCGGGCAAGAAATTTTTCAGGATGAAGCCTTTGACCTGAAGAATGAAATCACGCACCAGCGGCACCCGCGCGGTCAACGTAATGGTCACCGCAAACATCGGCACCAGCGCCAGTAGCGTCGTATAGGTAAGACTACCGGCCACCATCAGGCAGCGGTCCTCAACGAAACGGCGTGTGACGAAGCGGGCGTAATCGACTGTGTGCAGGAAGGTCTTTTTCATATTGGAGACAATGAGTGCTCCGTATAATACCCATTCATTTCAAGGAACCCCCATGTCCGATGTTTTGGTGTTGTTCTATTCCCACTCAGGCTCGGTAAAAGAATTGGCACGCCACATCGCGCGCGGCATCGACAGCGTGCCGGGGATGGCAGCGCGGGTGCGCACGGTGCCGAAAGTTGCCGCGGTTACCACAGTTGCTGCACCCGATATTCCACCCGAAGGTGCGCCATACGTCACCGCGAACGACCTTGCCGAATGCGT
>JANNRY010000058.1:0-4093 GCA_031401935.1 Betaproteobacteria bacterium
CCTCGGCGGGCTGGAAGATGAATTTCACAGAGCCATGAATGTCATCGCGCATTTGCGAAAGCATTTCCGCGACGCCCATCAGGATGGCGACGTGGGTATCGTGCCCGCAGGCGTGCATTACGCCAGCTTCCGCACCATTCCATATAGTGCGCACCTGACTCTTGAAGGGCACATCGGTTTCTTCCGTGACGGGCAAACCATCCATGTCTGCGCGCAATGCCACGCACGGGCCGGGCTTGGACCCCTTCAATACGCCGACGACACCGGTGTGGGCGACTTGTTCTTTCACTTCGTCAAATCCGAGTTTCCGCAGGTGCTCCGCCACCAGTTTGCCGGTGCGAAATTCGCGATTTCCCAATTCTGGATTGGCGTGCAGATCGCGCCGCCAAGCGATCACCTGATCATTCAAGCGATCGGCGTGTTGGGAAATGGCGGTGTCGCGAGCCAGAAAGGCGTCCGGGGCATTCATTTTTGCGCTCCTAGGGATATGACGAATTATCGCACTGGGCGCATGCGCCGCCAAGGCAGCAACGGCGGTGTCGCTATAATAAAAAAGTAAACCGCCCAATAGACCACAAATGGACTCGAAATGGATCACCTGACCCCACAACAAACCGCCGACTTTCTCAAGAAAGAACCTACCGCTGTCTTCGTTGATTGCCGCAGCGAAATGGAATTTCTGTTCGTTGGCCATCCCGTCGGCGCACTGATGATTCCATGGAACGACGGCCCGGAATGGGATATCAATCCGCATTTTGTGGGGCAGGTAAAAAAAGCGGTCGGGCATTCCACCAAACGGCCAGTCGTGCTCATTTGCCGGTCAGGGAACCGCAGCGTTGACGCCGGTCTCGCATTGGAAGCAGCAGGGTTTTCTAATGTGACAAATGTGCTTGAGGGCTTCGAGGGCGATCTCGATGACAACCACCAGCGCGGAAAACTTGGTGGCTGGCGGCACGCGGGATTACCTTGGGAACAGGTGTAATCAATTCCTCGCATTCAGTCGAATTTTGTACACCTCGATCACACAATGAAAAATTTTTATCTCATCGCCGCCATCATTGGCGCCATCGTGCCGTATGCGACTTACTTTGGTTACCTGGCAACTGTGCCGGGCTCATCGTCCGCACTGTCGCTCGCTTGGGGAAACCCAATCGCAGCCGCGACGCTGGCCGACTTCACGATCTCCTGTCTGGTGTTTTGGCCGTTTGTGTTTACCGAATCCAGACGGTTCGCGATTCGGTACTGGTGGCTCTTTGTCGTCGCCAATATCCTCATCGGCTTGTCGTTCGCGCTACCCGCATTCCTCTATGTGCGTGAATGCAAGCTAACCGAGCGCAGGCTAACCCCCGGCAACAATTGATTTGCATTCGAATAGCGACAATCATCCGCCCCTATCGATTGCCTGGACCATGTGGGGGCTGGGCGCGGCCCTTTACTTCATCGGTTTTTATCAGCGCGTAGCACCCGCCGTTATTACGGTGGAACTCTCCGATGCGTTTGGCCTGACGGCGGCGGCACTTGGCAATCTTTCAGCGTTTTATTTCTATAGCTACGTCGCGATGCAAATCCCGACTGGCCTGTTGGCCGATCGCTTCGGTCCGCGCGTTTTACTAACAGTCGGCGCTGTTATTGCGGGCATTGGGACGGCGGTGTTTGCGATGGCAGCCGATACATGGACAGCGAATTTAGGGCGATTGTTGATCGGTGGCTCTGTTGGCGTCGCGTTTGTGTCGATGTTAAAACTGGCCAGCCACTGGATGCCCGCGCGGCAATTTGCGTTGGCCTCGGGCATGGCGCTGGCGGTCGGCGTGTTTGGCGCGGTGTTTGCCGGTGCCCCATTGCGGATGATGGCGGATGCATTCGGCTGGCGAGGTGTCATGTGGGCAAGTGCGGCGGCCACCATACTGCTCGGCATATTTACCTGGTTCATGGTGCGTGACGATCCGATCGCGCGTGGCTTTAAGAGCTACGCCGATCACGCACAAACCGCTGACCAACCGCGAACCAGTATTTTTGCCGGGCTTAAAGAGGCATTTAGCAATCGCAATGTTGTCCTGCTGTTTTTTATCGCGGGCGCACCCAGCTCAATCATCCTCACGTTTGCAGGGTTATGGGGCGTGCCGTTTTTGACTACCCACTACGGACTGTCTTCGACTAATGCGGCAGGGTTGTGCTCGACCATGATGGTGGCCTGGGCAGTGGGCAGCTTGAGTTATGGCGCTGTCTCGGATCGCATCGGTCGTCGCAAACCGCTTTATATCGGCGGCATGGTCATCACGTTGGGTTTGTGGGCAACGCTCATTTACGCGCCAAAATTGCCTTATGCATTGTTGGTGGCGTTGATGATCAGTATTGGCTTTTTCGGTGCGTGCTTCATCCTGAGCTTTGCGTTCGCAAAGGAGTCCTGCCCGGCGCGATTGGCGGGCACAGTTTCAGGTGTGGCCAATATGGGCGTCATTCAGGGGCCGATGTATATGCAACCGCTGGTGGGTATTATTTTGGATCGCACCTGGCGTGGCGACACCATCGATGGCAAACGTGTCTTCGATCTGGCGTCTTACCAGCAAGGTTTTTCGCTGATGCTGATTTGGGGGGGCATCGCCGTTGTACTGTTGTTGATGACACGCGAAACCTGGTGCAGACAAAGCGATTAATTTATTTCACGGCATTGTGCTGCGCGGTGAAGAAGGTGACCGCGACAGACGCAAATAGCCCATCCAGCAAAGCAGTCCACACGCAAGAATCACGGCCATCGCCACCGCCAACCATTTTGGTGAATGCGACACTGCTGGCGACACAACACCTGCCACAACGGTGTTAACTACCCCCGAGACAAAACCCATCAACGAGGCCGCCATGCCACGCCGCGTGGGAAACAAATCCAGCACCCGCAACGAAATGGTCGGCATCGCCATTGCGCTACCGAGCGCGTAAAAAAAGATTGGCACGATTGCCCACGGCAGTGCGGGGGGTAACAACAGGCTGTAGACGAGATTCACCACGGCTGCGGCGCACATAAACACGTAGGCCCGCGCTACCGTTTGCGCAGGTTTCTGGCGGCCCGCAGCGCGACCGGACAAAAACGCGCCGGTCATGATGCCGGCGATACCGGGCAAAAATAACCACGCGTATTCCTGCGGACCGAGCTTCAGATGTTCGGGTAAAAAAACGGGTGCAGAAAGAATGTAGAGAAAGAAACCATTGAAGTTAAGGCCCACCGCGAGCGAGAGCAACAAAAATTTCGGTGACGCACCGACTTCGCGATAGCCCAGCAACAACGGACGCGGTCGAAACGAGTGCCGTTTTTCTTCCGGGAGGGTCTCGTGAAATCCGTAGTGACTCATGACGATCAGGATCAGTGTGAATATCGCCATAAACCAGAAAATCGATTGCCAGCCAAACCATATGTATAAATGGCCCCCCATGATCGGTGCAACGGCGGGCGCCAGGCCAAACCACAGCGTCACCATTGACATCAGCTTCTGTGCCTCGGTGTCATCGAACAGATCGCGGATCATCGCGCGGCCGACCACCATGCCCGCACCAACCGATGCGCCCTGTAGCGCGCGGAACAAAATTAACTGCCCGATATTTTGCGAGAGCGCACAGCCCACCGAGGCGATGGCAAAAATTGTCAGGCCCGCGAGGATGACGGGCTTCCTGCCGTAGCTGTCCGAGAGTGCGCCGTGAAATAAAAACATGAACGCGAACGCGCCCAGATACACGGATAGTGTCTGCTGCATTTCCAAGGTTGTGGCGTGCAGATCCTGCGCCATACCGCCGAATGCGGGCATGTAGGTATCCACGGCAAACGGACCGATCGTAGCGAGAGCTGCCAGCAATAGCGCGAGCAGCCAGCGCGGCGTTTGGTGATGGGCGTGATCGATTCTCATTTTTTATCAAACACTAGCACTGGCGAGGCTTTTCAGACATTTTTAGCCTAAGAGGCCCGCCAATGCTAGAGTTTGATAAAAAATATGAAAACCGATCACGCTCATCATCAAACGCCGCGCTGGCTGCTTGCGCTGTTGTTGGCAGCACTCGCCACGATCGGCCCGTTTGCCGTCGATACCTACATGCCCGCATTCGGCGG
>JANNRY010000059.1:0-11729 GCA_031401935.1 Betaproteobacteria bacterium
CAGAAAGAGTGCGTACTGGTCTGCACTTTCAGACAGCAATCCCGCAGCAAGGCCGTAGCGCGTGCTGTTGGCAATGGAGAGCGCATCGGCAAAGTTGTTGTAGCGGATGACCTGAAGCAGTGGCCCGAAATGTTCTTCGTCCGGCAGATCAGCGAGATTAGTCACATCGAGTATGCCGGGCGATAGAAGTGCGCTACCGGACTTGATCGATTTCATTTCGAGCAGCACCTTCGCACCCTGTGCAACAAGCGTCGTTTGCGCTTGCAAAAGATTGTTGGCCGCAGCAACTGAAATGACCGCCCCCATAAACGGCGGATCGGCATCGTCGAAAAGTCCCACTTTCAAACGCGCAGAGACCTCAACGAGTCGAGCGAGCAGACGATCACCCGCCGCGTCGGCGGGCACCAGCAACCGCCGCGCGCAGGTGCAGCGCTGCCCTGCGGAGATAAATGCCGACTGGATAACGTGATGCACGGACGCATCAAGATTTTGGTATTCGCCCACCACCAGCGGATTGTTGCCACCCATTTCGAGCGCGAGAATTTTTTGTGGTTGCGCGGCGAACTGCTGATGCAAATGCTTGCCGGTTTGCGAGCTGCCGGTAAAAAACAGACCATCAATACCTGCGTGCCCCGCCAACGACACACCAGTTTCGCGTCCGCCTTGCAGCAGGTTAAGTACGCCCGTTGGCAATCCTGCAAGCTCCCAAATCTTTATCGTCGCTTCGGCGCTGGCGGGCGTAAGTTCGCTGGGCTTGAACACTACGCAGTTGCCCGCGAGGAGCGCGGGAACAATATGGCCGTTGGGCAAATGCCCGGGAAAGTTGTATGGTCCGAATACCGCCACCACGCCGTGTGGGCGATGGCGCAGCACAGCAGTGTGGTCGGCCGCCACCGAACTACGTTCACCGGTTCGTTCCTGATGCGCGCGAATCGAAATGTCGATTTTGCCGATCATGGTCGCGACTTCGGTGGTGGCTTCCCAGATTGGCTTGCCGGTCTCAAAACCAATCGTATGAGCGAGTGACGTTTTGTGTTCGGCGAGCAGGCGTGCAAACTCTTTGAGATAGGCCACTCGGGCCGCTACGCTCAAATCAGCCCACAATGGAAAAGCGGCACGCGCTGCGTTCACAGCAGCATCTACAGTCTCAGATGATGCGGCATTGCCCTCCCATACCAACTCCTGCGTGACCGGATTTTTGGAAGAAAACGGCGGCCCGTCGCTGGCAAGCCAGTGGCCATTGATCCAGTGTTGTTGATTCATCATTGCAGTCTAATGCCGATCACTTACTGAAAGTGGAACGGCGCGAATATCGTCGCCGACATTGATATTCAACGCTGCCGCAGTTTCGGTATCGAGCGGAAACGTATCGTCTTTGGGGACACCGGCCACTAACGCCGCACGATAATTATCCATTCCAATATTTGACACGAGGTACGTCATCGCATCAGGTGCCGGCACCGCATCTTTGAGTAATGCCTTGAAGACGTGGCTACGCGCTACCGCATTGACATCGTCAACGTCGCACTCGACGGTCGGGCCTGCGTCAAAAATATCCACGTAGCCTTCATAGCGGAAACCTTCACTCTCCAGCATGCGCAGTGCCGGCAGCGTATGCGGGTGGGTCTTGCCGATGACCGCCTGCGCTTGTGGCGTGAGGAAAGAACTGTAGAGCGGATGCTTGGGCATCAGCTCCGCGACAAATGATTTTTTACCAATACCGGTCAAGTAATCTGCTTGCGAAAATTCCATCGAAAAAAAATGCCGCCCAAGGCTTTCCCAGAAAGGTGACTTGCCGTCGTCATCCGACACGCCACGCAATTCCGCAATTATTTTTTTCGAAAATCGCGCCCGATGCTGGGCCAGAAACAGCAGGCGCGATTTTGACAGCAGTTGACCATTGCGATCCCGACGATATTCGGCATCGAGAAAGAGCGAGCAGAGTTCTGTATGGCCGGTGTGATCGTTTGACAGGAAAAGTGTTGGCGTCTGCGTGAACAATCCCAGCTCTTGCGACGCGTGCACCACGAGGCCGACACGATAGGAGTACCACGGCTGGCGCAGGCCAACGGCAGTCGCCAGTCCGCAAGTACCAACGACGCGTTTTGCAGCCGTGTCTTCCAGCACAAACAGGAAAATTTCGTCAGCCTTGTGTGCTGTACCCGCGAACGAGGCGACGGCTGCATCGACCCGCTTGGCGAGCTCGGTTTCGTTGGGCGGAAGCGTCGTCAGGCCTACTCCCGTGCTTCTAGCAAGATTCACCAGTGCAGGAAGATCGGCATGCGTAATCGGACGAATAATCATCATAGCGGCGTCACCCTCACATCATCACCATCGGCAACTTCGAGCCGATCAGCGAGCTCCGGCGCGAGCAAACACTGCTCGTCATCGGCCAATGCCAGCGTGGCAATGGTGGCGCGGAATTCTTCGGTAGCGGTATTGGCAATCAGATAGGACTGCTTCAGGCCTGATGCTGACACCGCACGGCTCACGCGCAATCGACGACTGCCAGCAATACTACGCAACGTCGATATGCGCGCCTCGACTGTTGGACCGCCGTCGAAGATATCAATATAAGTGTCGGCCTCGAACCCCTCTTCGAGCAGAATTGAAAACGGCAGCTCCGCGACTGGGTGCAACTGGCCGATGGCGAGTTTCGCATCGGCGGGAAGTAGCGGGACATAAATTGGGTATTGCGGCATGAGTTCGGCGATAAAGGTTTTACTGCGCCCGCCGGAAAGCTGTTCCGCCTGTGGATAATCCATATTGAAAAATCGCCGCCCCACCGCGTCCCAGAACGGCGAATGTCCGCTGTCATCACACACGCCGGGATTTTCTGCGGCGAGCTTGTCGGCGAAGCGCTCAGGATGCTCGGCGATGAACAGCATGCGCGCCCGCGACAGCAACTGCGGCCACTGCGTTTTGTTAAATGCAGGATCGATGTAGAAAGACGTCAGCAACGACAGACCGGTGAGGTCATGGCATAAGTGCAGCGAGTGAATCTTGTTGCTGACACCAAGTTCCTGCGAGGCATGAACAATGATTTCGTTGCGGTAGCTATAAAAGCGATCATGAAAACCTGCGGAGGCGACGATGCCACTGGTACCGACAATCTCACCAGTTGTCACGTCTTCGAGCACAAAGAAATATTGCTCCTCGCCGTTGACATCGACCTCGGCGGCCAGTGAATGCGCAGAATTACGAATTTTATCGTGGAGTTTTTCTCTATCCGGCGGCAGCGACGTAATGCCGACCGCGCTGGCCGCCGCGATGCGCTCCACACTTGGGAGATCGGACATGCGGCAGGGCCGCAGGATCAGCATGCTCTCACTCATCATTAATGTGCTGGGACAGCGGCGACCGCAGTTTCCGCATTGGTCATGTCGGCGAATACCGTATCGAGACGCTGCAGGCCTTGCGCAATGTCATCCTCCGTTATCAGCAACGATGGCGCGAGGCGAATCACATTGGTGCCCGCCACCAATAACATCAGGCCGTGCTTTTCCGCCATCTTCACAAACTCCTTGGCGCGGCCATGCCATTTGGGAATTAGCTCGCAGCCGAACCAGAGCCCGCGACTGCGAATATCGGTAAACAAGGCGTACTTTTGATCGAGGACGCGCAATCCGGTAAGCAATTGATCGGTACGCGCTGCGATGTTGGCACGGGTAGAGGGCGCGCTGATGATGTTCACCACCGCCAGTGCCACGGCGCAGCCGAGCGCATTGCCGCCATAAGTGCTGCCATGCACGCCGACGTTAAAGCTTTTTGCGATCCTCGAAGTGGTCAACATGGCGGCAATCGGAAAGCCGCCGCCCAGACCCTTGGCCGAGGTCAGAATATCTGGCGTCACACCGCATTCCATGTACGCGTACAGCGGACCGGTGCGACCGGCGCCTGATTGAACTTCATCAAAAATTAGCAGGGCATTGTGCTGGTCACACAATTCACGCAGCCCTTTGAGAAACGCCGGCGTTGCGGCCAGTACGCCACTTTCTCCTTGCACTGGCTCGACGATGACCGCGCAGGTTTTGGCTGAAATCTGCTTTTTGACTGCTTCCAGATCATTGAATGGCAAATGCGTGATGCCCCGCGGCACGGGTCCGAAGCCTTGGGAGTATTTGGGCTGACCACCAACGGTTACGGTGAAGAAAGTGCGGCCGTGGAACGAATCGTAGAAAGAAATAATCTCAACCTTATCGCTTTCCAGCTTGCCTTCGGGGGTGTCGTTTTTCGGAAAATGATCGCAGGCATAACGACGCGCCAACTTCAGCGCTGCCTCGTTGGCCTCCGCACCGGAATTGGCGAAGAACACACGCTCGGCAAAAGTAAGATCGCAAAGCTTTTGCGCCAGCCGAATCGCCGGTTCGTTGGTCAGAACGTTGGCCACGTGCCAGAGTTTTCCGGCCTGCTCGCTGAGCGCTTGAAGAACTTCCATATTCGCGTGTCCGACAGAACTGACCGCAATGCCACCGGCGAAGTCGATGTACTCCTTTCCCGATTGATCCCAGACGCGCGAACCCTTGCCGCGGACCGGAATAAAGCTGCCCGGCGCATAGTTGGGCACCATCACGTCATCGAAGGTGGAACGGGTAACTGGGGAATTGTTGTTTGTTGTGCTCATGATGGGCTCCGGGATACGGGCGGCGATGATTGGTTGACGCTTTGTGAGCGCCAGTTTGCAGCCAGAATGTATTTTATGCGTTGTCGCGCGACGCGCCTATCACCAATGCGACGCTGGTTTATATGTGTTTGCGTCAGGTTCATGCGGCGTCATCGTTCGAGGTACCCACCCGCGCGGCTCGCTGACTTCGTTGCTCACGTGGCGTGATGCTGAAATGATTGCGATAGGCACTGGAGAAATGCGGTCCAGACGAGAATCCGCAGGACAATCCAATCTGTAGAATCGACTGGCTGGTTTGTTGCAGCAAGTGACGCGCACGGTTCAATCGCAGCTCAAGGTAGTAGCGCGATGGCAGGCTATTCAGGTACTGCTTGAACAATCGCTCAAGCTGTCGCCTTGAAACGCCCACCAGTCGGGCGATCTCTTCGGTGGGCAACGGCTCCTCGTAGTTGGCCTCCATCAGCGATACCGCCTCGGTTAGCTTGGGCTGGCCGCCGCCGATGCGCGCAGAAAGCGGGACGCGTTGATGATCAGTCGGATTGCGCAGGCGTTCAAGGCCAAAATGATCGAGTAGTTCAGTCACGAGATCCTCACCATGCCGCGCACCCAGCCAATTCATCATCATGTCAACACTGGCATTGCCACCGGCACAAGTCAGGCGATGCCGGTCGATCTCGAACAGATTGGAGGACACAACGGTGTCAGGAAAATCCTCCGCCAACAATGAAGTGTATGGCCAGTGAATGGTCGCTCGGCAGCCACGCAGCAAGCCGGCACGCGCAAGCAGATAGGACCCGGTGCCAATACCACCGACGAGTTTTGGCGAACCGTTCATGGTGCCCCGCGAGTTGCCCGGGGATGCAGAGAACTTCTGTAACCACAGCACAGACTCTTCAAAGCCACGCTGCGGCAAGGGCGTCTCGCTGACCACAAACACGCCGTCAAAATCGGGGGCATTCATCAGTGCGTAGTCGACAGGAATCGTCAGCGTACCGGCGCTGACAACGGACTCGCTGCCAGTTGCGAGGATGACTGACGAATAGGCAGCCTCATCCAAAATGCGATTGGCCACTTCCAATACGTCGAGTGCACCAGACAAGGACAGCAAGCTACAGTGCGGCAGCAGCAAGAAGCCGAACCGTAGCGGCAGACGAGAGGCGATGGGTGACGACGGCATGATTAACAGTTAACAGCAGCCAGACTGTGAAACAGCTTACTTCAGACTGCCGGATAAAAATTGACGCAGCCGCTCACTCTGTGGATTTACCAGAATCTCTTTTGGCGCACCCTGCTCCTCGATCAATCCTTGATGGAGGAATATGGCAGAATTCGACACCTCGCAGGCGAAACCCATCTCGTGCGTCACCACGATCATGGTCCGGCCCTCGTCGGCAAGATCGCGCATGACTTTCAATACTTCGCCGACCAACTCAGGGTCGAGCGCCGAAGTCGGTTCATCGAACAACATCACGTCCGGCTCCATCGCCAACGCACGCGCGATGGCAACCCGCTGCTGCTCACCGCCCGACATATGCGCAGGATACATGTGCTTGCGATGGGCGACGCCAACGCGATTGAGCAGTTGTTCGCCGCGTTCCACGGCTTCAGCCTTGCTTTGTCCCAGCACATGAATCGGCGCTTCGATGACATTTTCCAGTGCCGTCATATGCGACCAGAGGTTGAAGTGCTGAAATACCATCGCCAACTTTGATCGCAGACGTTGAAGTTGTTTCGGGTCGGCGGCTTTCAAGGTGCCGTTTTTGTCGGGCATCAGTTGCATCACTTCACCATTCAACGTGATGCGACCCTGATTGGGGTGCTCCAAGAGATTGATGCAGCGAAGTAACGTACTTTTGCCCGAACCACTGGAGCCGATAATGCACGTTACATCACCGGCATTAGCAGCAAGCGACACCCCTTTCAGCACTTCATTGCTGCCGTAGCGCTTATGCAAATTTTCAACGAGTAATTTCCGCATGATGCTGTTGTCTTAAGCGCTCAACAGCTTGCCGGTGCGGAACGCTTTGGCCCCGGCAACTTTGGCGAGCCGCATGCCAGCGGTGGCGAAATAACGATTTTCCAATGCATACAGCACGCCGTCGCTGTTGCTCACCAGCTTGTTCACTTCTGCGGTGAGGGGATTGATGATTTCAGCAAGTACGTCACCTGTTTGAATCCAGTCGCCCGGTTTTTTCAGAAATGCCACCACCCCACTAACGGGCGACGCGAGTGCCTCAGATCCGGCGAGCGGCGTGGCCGGGTATATAAGCTCAGGAAGCGGTGGTGCAGTGCCAATAATCACGCCACGATGCGTGAGGAAAGCAATAATATTGTCGGCATCTTTTGTCGCCAGCGCATGGTTCACGTCGGTCTGGCTGCGCAGTTCCACCGTGACCGACAGACAGGCCATCGAAATAGGAAAGCGATCCTTAAAGTGTTCCTCCAATTGCCACCACGTCTGCGAACAGGCTTCATCGAATGGATTGTCGCCGCTTTCGGTCGCAAGCAGGGTCGCGTAGGCACCCATATAACGCGCCAGCGGTTCGCACTGGGGCCACAATGGCGTGCCCGTATAGAGATGCAACACCGCATCGGAATCGCAGTGCAGATCCAGCACCACATCGGCGTCGCAGGACAAACGCAGCAGTACGCGACGCATGCTTTCGAGCTCGGTTTTTGGTGTCAGCGTATCGAGATGGTTAAGCATGGCTTGACGCACAACGCTCGTGTTCGCCTCAGCGTCGGCACCAAGTGTTGATTCAATATTGTCAGCAATTGCCGGATACATGGCCGGATAGTGCCGGTTGAAATTTTCGCCGGACGCTATTTCGAAGCGACCTATCTGACTGCGTAACAATGTTTGCGCAAGCCCCACTGGGTTGGCGACTGGCACGACGACGATTTCACCGTGAATCTTGCCGGCCGCTTCGAGCGCTGCAAATCGAAGCCGCAAGTGATGCGCCACCAACATGCCGGGCAGCTCGTCGGCATGCAGCGATGCCTGAATATAGATTTTTTGCCCGGAATTTTCAGCGCCGTAATGAAAGCTGACAATTTCGCGGTCAGTGCCAACATAGCTGGAGAGCAATGGATGTTTTATTGTTTTCATAATTGATCAGGTTCGGGGTGCGAGATGCACCAGCCAACGTTTTTCAGCGCGATGGAATAGCGATACCAGAATGAACGTCAGGGTGAGATAAAAAGCTGCCGCTGTAATGAATGCTTCGAAAGGGAGATAAAACTTTGAGTTAACTTCTCGCGCGGCGCCAGTGATGTCCAGCAGCGTGACGATGCTGGCCAGCGAAGTGCCGTGCAGCATCATGATGACTTCGTTGCTGTAGGCAGGCAGTGAACGACGCAAGGCTGACGGGAGCAGAATGCGCCGATAAAGTGTGCTGGTTGACATGCCCATCGCCCTTGCTGCTTCAACTTCACCGTGATTGGTGGCAGATATTGCGCCAGCGATGATCTCCGTCGTGTACGCACACGTGTTGATCGCAAACGCCAGCATCGCGCAAAACCACGCCGATGAGAACATCGGCCAGACAACACTTTCGCGCATCCAAGCAAACTGTGCCAGCCCATAGTAAATCAGGAATAGTTGCACCAGCAGCGGCGTACCGCGAAAAATATAAGTGAATAGCCATACGGGTCGCGACAGCCAAGGATTCATTGACGCGCGCATCACCGCGAGCGGAATCGCGGCAACCAGCCCGACGCTCAATGCAACGATCAGCAATTTGAGCGTTACCAGCGTGCCTTCGAAATACAGCGGCAGGCTGGACGAGATGACGTCGACGTTTAACATTTGAACCTCATGCCGTCGCGACCTTGACACCAAACGAGTAGCGCTTTTCCAGCGCCCTGAGTAGCATTACTGAGACTGTAGTGACCACAAGATAAAGTGCTGCCACTGTCAGGTAGAACGTGAATGGTTCGCGGGTGGTGCCTGCGGCCAGACTCGCGCGATTCATCATGTCAGACAGCCCAATGACTGATACCAGTGCAGTCGATTTCACCAGTACCAACCAGTTATTGGTAAAACCCGGCAAGGCGAAGCGCACCATTTGTGGGAACGTGATGCGCTGGAAAACCTGTGTGCCCGTCATCCCGAAGGCAATGCCAGCTTCACGCTGTCCAGGTGGAATAGCCATGATGGCACCGCGAAAGGTTTCGGTTAGATAAGCACCAAAAATAAAACCGATGGTTGCCACGCCCGCAATAAACGGGTTGATGTCAAATACTTCTTTCGCACCCAGATAAGTTCCCAGTTCGTTCACAGCGAGCTGGCCACCGTAAAAGATCAACAACATCAGCACCAGATCCGGCACGCCGCGGATGACCGTGGTGTAGAGCGTGGCCATGCGCCTGAGGACACCAGAGTTTGAAAGCTTCATTTGCGCGCCCAACATGCCGAGCACGACCGCGATGAGTAGCGAGCAGATCGCCAGCGAAAGTGTCGTGCCCGCCCCTTCAATGAGGCTCGGTAGGAAACCGTGCAACATCGCGGTTCAGCCTTGCGTCACTTGCTGATCGGTTAACGGCATCGGTAGGACATCCAGCATTCCAATGGCAACATTACCCGCCATAAATATCAAAGCTGAAATATTTGTCATTGATTTTCTTGTATGTGCCGTTGGCGCGAATTGCCTTGATGGCCGCGTTAAATTCGTCGCGAAGCGCGGTATCGGTTTTACGCAGCCCAACACCTGCACCGTAGCCGAAGTACTTGGGATCGATATAAACAGGACCAAAAAACGCAAAGTCCTTGCCTGCAGGCAGCGGCAGAAAACCCTGCGAAGCGGCGACCTGATCAACCAGTACCGCGTCGAGTCGGCCAGAGGCCAGATCGAGAAATACATCATCCTGTTTGGCGTAGCGAACAATTTCGGACTCCTTGAAGGTATCCGTAGCGAAGCGATCGTGAATGGTGGTGCGCTGCACGCCGATGCGCTTGCCCTTCATACCTGCAGCCGTTGCATTCAATACAGCGCCTTTCTTGGCGACGAAGCGCGCGGGCGTGTGGTAATACTTGTCGGAAAATTCAACGACCTTTCTTCGATCATCGGTAATCGACATCGACGCAATCACCGCATCGATTTTCTTTGCCTGAAGCGATGGAATCATGCCGTCAAATTCCTGTTGCACAAGCGTGCACTGGGCTTTCATCTGCTCACAGAGTGCGTTGGCGATGTCGATATCAAAGCCTTTGAGCTTGCCATCCGTGCCGATCTGGCTAAAGGGCGGGTATGCGCCTTCGACGCCTATTTTGATTTTCTTTACCGCTTGCGCGACTACAGGTAACGCAGTTGTCAGCAGGGAAAACAAAGTAGCCAGCGCAAATATCAGTATTTTTTTCATGTGCTCAATCTCTCAAATTCTGGTGGGGATAACTGCATTTTGCTAGTTTGCCCCAGATCGGCGTTGTTGTTGCACCCGATAAAGAGGTTTACTCATTTGTACCGGGCGAATATCGAGATAAATATTGGTCACAGTGTAGTCTGCGCCGCCTCCGCCTGTTGAGAGGTAGCCGAGGCTGTCGCTGCCCTTGCGGAAGCGGAATTCAAAGCCCAGATCCGGCTTGGCATCTTTGGTGCCCGGGGGACTGAAGACAAGCCCGATGACTTCTTTTTGCTTGTTGTCGATCAAATTCGTCATCAGATTGAGAATGACCGAGTTGCCAAGGACATCGGGATAGAACTCGTCGGCGTCGAAGTAAGGTGCGTAACCGGCTTCATTGGGGTCAAGCCGCTTTCCCTTCAGTTTTTCGGTTGAAGGTGTGGTGGTACGGGTTTTGAAGTTATAGCGGTCGCCCGTGTCCAGATAGGTCAATTTTGCGCTGCGCAGGTTGAAATCTTTCAGCGAAGCATCCGACGTGGCGCTTGTCAGATCAGCGATCAACACGCCCTTTGCGCCGAGCACCTCAACGTTATCGCCACGGACAATTGCTGCGCTATTTTCTTCCACGCCCAGGCCAAGTTTGTAGTTCTCTTGCACCATGACTGGCAGCATGCGCCCGTAGCGGCCACGTTTGAGAAAATGCTGGTCCACGAAAATATCGGGGCCGACGAAGCCCAGGCCGCGACTGATTTCCTGTCCTTCGCGGGCACCGAACTTCAGGACTGCCAGTTTGTCTGGCGCGTCGCGAATCATAGTCGTGCTCATGATCGCTGCACCCGCGCTGGTGCCCGCCACCACGCCACCTTTGTTAAAGACCTCCCAGATAGCATCGAGCAGTGGCGAGGGTTTGCCATCGGGGAGCATTAGCGCCGCCGTGATGCGCTCCTGCGCGCCGCCGGAGAAAAATACGCCCGTGCCTGATTTAACCTTGGCAACCAGCAAGGGATCATTCACTGCGACCCGATAGTCTGGCGAATTCAATTTAGCGGAGACCGGAATGTGCTCGGCAATCGCACCGTGTTTTGTCAGGGCGGCGATGATTGATGCGGCCGTTCTCTCGGGGTCGCCGGAGGCAGTCGCGAGCACTGCGTAGCGAGCGCCTTTGCCGCCTGCTAGTTGTACCAGTCGTGACCAGACTTCGTCATTGTCGTATTTCAGCGCGCCACCGATTGGCACGGCGATGCCCTGCGCGAGCACATGCTGCGCGACGAGACACATGACTAGCGCGGTGGCGAACTTGATCAGCAGGTTTTGTCGAATCATTTTAGTGGAAGGCAAACACAAAGAATTGTGGTCGCTTGGAGTCGGGAGCATGGACAGTGATGGCAGTGTGCCATAGCCAGTGGTTGCGGTTGAGGGCATGGCAGCGAAACTGTAACTACCCGTCGCATTCGCATAACCGCGACTTGATTGTGCCTCGTGAGCGATTCCTGCAAATCAGCGTCGGAGAGTCGCTGTGTCCGCTTTACGACAGTTAGTTTTCACCTTTGCGACGCGAATTTGTAACGTTGCGACCGAATCGCCTTGGCCCCCTTTTGTTTGCGTGATGACTCCGTACACTGCGATCCAGTGACAAGACCATACAAGTTTGACCCCGCTGTCGAAATCGTCCTTTCCGTCATTAACCGGGCGTTGGTTCGCAACGCCTTCGTAGTCAATTCAGGGAGTGCCGTCAGAATGAACCAGATTAAGCAAAGCCCATCGG
>JANNRY010000060.1:0-6553 GCA_031401935.1 Betaproteobacteria bacterium
ATCATGTCGGCGACCAGATAATTCTGCCGCTCCTGACCATTGAGAATCGTTTGTATCGAGAGTGTCAGCGGATCAATGCCGGTGGCGATAACAGGGCCGAACACGCCGAAGGTATCGAAACTTTTCGCGCGCGTCCATTGCGCGAAGCTTGCGTCCTTAAACAATAATTCGACAGCGGTGACATCGTTGATACAGGTGTAGCCAAAAATAAAATTGGGCGCGTCGGCCTCACTGACGGCACTGCAACGCTTGCCGATTACGATACCCAATTCACCTTCATAAACAACCTTGCCTGAATATGCGGCGGGCACGCGGATGGGTGCTGCGTGCGGATGAAACGCGTTATTGCCCTTGAGAAAATATAGTGGCTCGGACGGAATGGCTTGATTCAATTTCTCCGCGAGCGCGCGAAAATTATTCCACAGCGCAATCATTTTGTTCGGCACGCAAGGGGTCAGCACCGTCACCGCTTCAAGGGCAAGCGATTCACCGGCCGCGACGGGATCGGCAAACATGTCGCCACGATGAATGTCAATGATGCCGTTGTCGAGCTGCCCGAATCCGATTTGTCCTTGATGCTCAAAGCGTATCCAATGTGTCATGCGTGCCCCTGTTGAGTAATTCAAATCAACCCACATTGTGCCGGGCGGCGGGTGTCGCGTCGAGTTGGCTACGTCATTGACACGCGCAATTTTCGGACAAATAAAAAAGCCGCCGGACGAATCCGGCGGCAAACACGATCACCCTCGGAGGGGGGTGATGCCTGCCGTGACGAATACGATTTATCGACGACAGACGATTGCATGCTATGTCGCCGACGCCGAACAAACCCCACCCGCGTAGGTGGGGTTTTTGCGCACCACATTCCAAGACATAATTAGCGAAACTCCGTTTACCGATAATTATCCCGATGAAAACCCTTTCCGAACTGTCGCGCGATCTGGCGCTTGGCAACACCACCTCAGAAGAACTGGTACGCGCCTGCCTTGAGAACATAGCCGATCCCGCTGGCGAGGGATCGCGGGCGTTTATTAAAATTTATGCCGACGCTGCACTTGCCTCTGCCCGCGCCAGCGACGCGGCACGTGCGCGAGGGCAGGTCGCCTCGAAGATCGCGGGCATCCCGATTTCAATCAAGGATCTTTTCGATGTTGAAGGCGACACCACGCGCGCCGGTTCAAAGATTCTCGCCACCGCCGCACCCGCCACCGCTGACGCGCCCGCGATCGCCCGGCTGCGGGCGGCCGGGGCTATCATCCTCGGGCGCACCAATATGACCGAATTCGCCTATGGCGCGCACGGCATGAACGCGCATTACGGCACGCCGCGCAACGCTTGGGATCGTCAGGCCGGACACATTCCCGGTGGCTCGACTTCGGGCGGCGCGGTGAGCGTGACCGATGGCATGGCTGCGGCCACGATTGGGTCCGACACCGGTGGCTCGGTGCGGATTCCGGCAGCACTTTGCGGCATTACCGGTTTCAAGCCCACACAGGCACGCATCCCGCTGGCTGGGGCATTTCCGCTGTCGTTCACGCGCGATTCAATTGGGCCGCTGGGGCATTCGGTGACTTGCTGCGCGTGGCTTGATGCCATCATGGCCGGTGCGGCACCTGAAACACCCACCGTATTTGCATTAAAAGGTTCGCGGCTGGGCGTTCCCAAAACCATTCTGCTCGATGGTTTAGCGACAGAAGTTGCTGGCGCATTTTCGCGCGCGCTCACCGCACTTTCCAAAGCTGGCGCGATCGTGGAGGAATTCGATTTTCCGGAATTACAACGCGAAGTCGATGGCAGCAAAAAAGCGAATTTCTCGGCCGTTGAAGCCTATGCCTTGCATCGGGAGCGATTGGCAGCAAATGTGGATCAATTCGATCCGCGCGTGGCCAAACGATTGCTGCTGGGTGCAAACATCAGCGCCGCAGACTACGTGGATCTTTTACATTTGCGGCAATCACTGATCGCGTCCGCAAACGCGACGACGGCGCGCTTCGATGCGTTGCTGGCACCCACTGTTCCGGTCGTGGCACCGTTGCTCTCAGAGATGGAGGCGTCGGAGGAATTTTTCCTGCGAATGAACGGTTTATTGTTACGTAACTGCGCGCCTTTTAACGTGCTGGACCGGCCCTGCTGGTCTTTGCCCTGTCACCGTCCGGGCGATGCGCCGGTCGGGTTGATGGTGATCGGTGAATCGATGAGCGACGCGCGTTTGCAGGGGATCGGGTTGGCGATTGAAGCGGTGTTGGCCGGGATTGGCCCCCTAGCCGTTAAAACCCGCGATTCTTGCGTTTAGTTTCTTCCGCCTCTTTCATATCAGCCGCCATTTTTTTCTCGGCCATTTTCTTGTCCCAGCCTATCATCGGTGTAATCACATTCCACCACAGCATGAGCAGTGCAAACGGCGTGAGCACCCAGAGCCAGCTCCAGTTGCCGACCGGGGGAATATCGAGAATCTTCAACAAGAAGATGATCACGAAAATAATGGCGAGTGGCATGACGAACTCCTGAACGAAACAATATGACCAACAAATTAGCACAAAGTACGTCCCCTTACCTGCAACAGCACGCTGACAACCCGGTTCACTGGCAGGAATGGGGGCCGGAAGCGCTGCAATTATCAAAAGCAACCGGCAAGCCGATTCTGCTCTCGGTCGGTTATTCAGCTTGTCACTGGTGTCACGTGATGGCGCATGAGTCGTTCGAGGATGAGGGCATCGCGGCGGTCATGAACGAGTTATTTATCAATATCAAGGTGGATCGCGAAGAGCGGCCCGACATCGATCAGATTTACCAATCGGCGCACGCGTTGCTGACGCAACGCGGTGGCGGCTGGCCGTTGACCATGTTCCTGACCCCCGAAACAATGCCGTTTTTCGGTGGCACTTATTTCCCCAAAACGGCGCGTTATGGTCTGCCGGGCTTCGGCGATTTACTGGGCCGCGTGGCTAAATATTTTCGCGACCATCAAGACGATATCGGTGCGCAAAACCAACAACTAGTCGCGACGCTCACCCGATCAGAAGTGCGCAAAGCTGGGGGCGAAACAGTAACATGCGATGACTTGACCCGTGAACCCATTGAGGCTGGCCTTCAACAAATGCGGCGCTCGTTTGATGCCAAGCGCGGCGGCTTCGGGTCGGCGCCAAAATTCCCGCATCCAGAAATGATCGAGTTTTGTCTGCGGCAATTTGCAGCATCTGGGAAAACGGCGCAGCAAAATCAGGCGCGGCATATCGCCTGTTTCACACTCGAACGCATTTGCAAAGGCGGTATTTTTGATCAATTGGGTGGCGGGTTTGCACGTTATTCCGTCGATGCCGACTGGGCAATTCCGCATTTTGAAAAAATGCTTTACGACAATGGCCCGCTCTTAAGGCTCCTGGCAGATGCGTGGCTGGTCGCCGAAGATCCGGCGCAAGCGGCATTATTCAAACGCGCAGCCGAGCAAACGGCAGCCTGGGTGATGCGCGAAATGCAGGCACCCTTAGAGCCGGCATCAGGAGGTTATTTCTCAACCCTTGATGCGGACTCCGAAGGTCACGAGGGCAAATTTTATGTTTGGACGCTGCATCAGGTGGCGCATTTGCTCACGCCCGATGAGTACCGCGTCGTCGCATGCCACTACGGCCTCGGGCAACCCGCCAATTTTGAAGTGCACTTCTGGAATTTGGTTGTCAACGCGCCAATCGGGCAGGTGGCGCATGCATTGGCTCTGCCTGTCGCGCAATGCGAGGCACTACTGGCGTCAGGGCAATTGAAGTTGTTCACTGAGCGCGAAACCCGGATCCGCCCCGGCCGCGACGAAAAAATCCTCACTAGCTGGAACGCGTTGATGATCGAAGGGATGGCGCACGCTGGCAGGGTGTTCGGTCGCCCTGAGTGGGTGGCATCTGCGCGTCGCGCTCTCAATTTTGTGCGGCAGGTCATGTGGAATACTGACACGCAAAGATTGTTCGCGACCCACAAAGGTGGCAAAACGCACCTTAACGCGTATCTCGATGATTACGCCTTTCTGTTGAAAGCGCTGATCGAAATGATGCAAGCTGACTTTCAAATCGAAGACCTGCAATTTGCGCAACAGCTCGCCGACGTGCTTCTCAATCAATTTGAAGACCAGGCAAGCGGCGGATTCTTTTTCACTAGCCACGATCACGAACAACTGATCCAGCGACCCAAACCCGGCCTCGACAATGCCACGCCCTCAGGCAATGGCGTCGCGGCGTTGGCGTTGCAGCGCTTGGCGCATCTCACCAACGATGTCCGCTACGCCGAGGCTTCACGGAAGACGCTGGCCGTTTTTTTCGAGCAGATCGAGGATCACCCGGCCGCTTTTGGCAGCCTATTAATCGCGCTGCAAGAGCAATTGCTGCCGCCGCGTCTGGTGATTTTGACCGGCCCAATCGGTGGCGTCGTTGCATTCCAGCGTGCACTGACCAATAATTACCTTCCAACGACGATCACGCTGGGGCTCGCGAACTGTACAGGCGGCCTGCCGATAGCACTTGCGCGACCGGCCACTGCAGAAGTCAACGCGTTCATTTGTCAGGGCGTTACTTGCCTTGCCCCACTGACCGACATCGCAAAATTGCAAGAAGTACTTAAAATGTCTATAGTTTCCGTCTGACTTTATCCCAAGTCACGATAAAATTTTTGGAGATCACATGAAACGCCTTTTTACCGCATTGACCGTCGCCGGTTGCGCTCTTTTCACCATCGGCAACGCACTCGCCATCGATGAGTTACACAAGAAATACGCCTGTACCGCCTGCCATGCAGACGACAAAAAGCTGGTCGGCCCGTCTTACAAGGAAGTGGCCGCCAAATACAAGGGCGACAAAGATGCAGTGAAAAAACTGTCCGAGAAGGTCCGCAAAGGCGGCGCGGGTGTCTGGGGACAGATCCCGATGCCTCCAAATGCAACGGCGACGGACGCAGAACTCAAAACGATGATTGAAGCGGTGCTCAAGACCAAGTAAGCGTATTGCATCAATATGCAAGGAAAAAGCCGACCAATGAGTCGGCTTTTTTTCGCTCTCGACCGGTGCCGACCCTCCCCAAATTACCCGTGTTTTTGATTGACAATCGCGAAAATCGGTTCGCATAATTATGGTTGTTGCGATTTTGTGTCATCCCGACTTTCCCATCCCCCTCAACAATTCCCATTTTGGAGCTGCTCCGATGAAAAATTCCTACAAACTCGTGTTCGCTGCGCTGCTTGCCGCTGGTCTCGTCGGCTGCGGTAAAGAAGAAGTAAAACCAGCTCCTGTTGCCGTCCCCGCAGCACCGGCCGAGCCAACCGTGACCGTGACCATCGCCCACGCCGGTCCGCTGACAGGTTCCATCGCGCACTTGGGCAAGGATGACGAGAACGGCGTACGTCTTGCTGTTGATCAGACAAACGCCAAGAAGATCAAGATTGACGGCAAAGTACTCAACATCAAGTTCCTCACCGAGGACGACCAAGCCGATCCGAAAGTCGGCACCACTGTTGCGCAAAAGCTGGTGGATGCAAAGGTCGTCGCCGTCGTGGGCCACCTGAATTCCGGCGTAACGATCCCGGCTTCCGAAATTTACGCCAAAGCCGGTATTCCGGTGATCTCCGGTTCCGCGACAAACCCGACGCTGACAGAGCGCGGCCTCAAGAATGTATTCCGCACCGTTGGTCGTGATGACCAGCAAGGTCCTGCGCTGGCGACCTATATTACAAACGAGTTGAAGGGCAAGAAAGTTGCGCTGATTGACGATAAAACAGCCTACGGCGAAGGCTTGGCTAACGAAGTCGAAAAGACCCTCAAAGCTGGCAAATTGAATCCAATCGCCC
This sequence comes from Betaproteobacteria bacterium, assembly GCA_031401935.1. Taxonomy (GTDB): domain Bacteria; phylum Pseudomonadota; class Gammaproteobacteria; order Burkholderiales; family Usitatibacteraceae; genus UKL13-2. Next base: position 5,822 of record JANNRY010000060.1, read on the forward strand.
GCGAGCGCACCACCGACAAAGAAACCGACTTCAAAGCTATTCTGACCAAGATCAAGGGCAAGAATCCTGACGTTATCTTCCACGGCGGCATGGATGCAACCGGCGGACCACTGTTAAAGCAAGCGCGCGAACTCGGCATCAAAGCGGTGTTCGTGTTTGGCGATGGTGCCTGTACCACCGAAATGTCCAAACTCTCCGGCGACGCCGCCGAAGGTTTTGTGTGTTCGCAGGCCGGGCTGCCATCAGAAGCCGCAAGCAAGGAATTCCTCACGGCGTTTAATGCCAAATACGGCGAAGTGAAACAGTACGCACCGTATTTCTACGATGGTGCCTTGGCGATGGTTGAAGCAATGAAAAAAGCTAACTCGGCTGATCCCGCAAAGTTCGGCCCGGAAATCTTCAACGTAAGCTTCACCGGTGCCACCGGCAAAGTGGAATTTGATGCCAAGGGTGACCGCAAGGACGCTGAAATCACGATCTTCAAGATGACTGGCGGAAAACTGATGCCAATGTCCTTCGTGAAGAACGGCGTGTCTACCGCGTTTGCAGCACCTGCTGCTGCCCCTGCCGCCGCGCCGGCCGCAGCGCCAGCGATCGCACCAGCCGCTGCACCGGCGAAACCAGCAGAAGCGCCAAAGAAGTAATCACGCGACAATGAAAAACGGCACCCGACGGGTGCCGTTTTTTTATGCGCGCTGGATTCATGCGGTAACATCTCAAGCATATGGATAT
>JANNRY010000061.1:0-1752 GCA_031401935.1 Betaproteobacteria bacterium
GGAAATTTTCTTGCTGGTCGATGGGCCAGGTCAATCTCGAGCGCATTAATCCGTCGCTACTGCTCAAGTACTCAGAGTCTGCAACACTCGATCCGTACAGCGTGTCCGGCAGGGCCTCAATGGCGCTATTCGACGAATTGATGGCCACTGCGTCGATCATGGGGCAGGTCAGCGCTTCGCCATCTACCTCCGCAACGCGCTAAACCAAACCGCCGCCGCGATCAGGGTTTCGCGGCGATGACCTGAATTTCCACCTTGTATGCGGGCCGCGCGAGCTTTGCCTCGACCGTGGCGCGTGGCGGGGTGTTGCCTGCGACAACCCATGCGTCCCAGACGGCGTTCATTGCCGGGAAATTTGCCATATCGGTGATGTAAATTGTTGTCGACAGAATTTTTGTTTTGTCGGTTCCGGCCTCAGCCAGGAGTTTGTCGATAGTGGCGAGTACTTGTGCGGTCTGACCTGAAATATCCTGCGTGGTGTCGTCTGCGACCTGCCCCGCAAGATAAACAGTGCCGTTGTGAACGGCCATATCCGACATGCGTGGGCCGACGTGAAATCGTTGAATGTTCATAAAAATCCCTTGGTTTTAAAGCAGTCTTTTAATATCAGGAGCGATTTTATCCGCGCCCAAACCGTAATTGATGAACAAGCGCAAGCGCCCTTGTGGATCGAAGACCAACGATGCGGCGGTGTGATCAACCGTGTAGCTCTCGGGTGTTTTGCCGGCCGCCACGCGGTAGAAAATCTTGAAATCTGCCGTCACCTTTTCGGTCGCGGCCTTGTCCCCAAACAGGCCGAGGAATGTCGGATTGAACGATGGCACGTACTTGGACAATAGCTCTGGTGTATCGCGCGCCGGATCGAGAGTGACAAATAATACCTGTAGCCGGTCTGCATCCTTGCCGAGAATTTGCATGACCTGCCGCATCTCAGAGAGCGTGGTGGGACAAACATCCGGGCAGTGCGTGAAGCCAAAGAAAATCACCACCACCTTGCCACGGAAATCCGCCATCGTGCGCGGCTTTCCGGTGTGATCTGTCAAACGGAAATCGTTGCCGTAACCTTGAATGCCGGTGATATCGAGCGAATTGAAAACGGGCTTGTTTTCACATCCGGTGAGAAAAATGCAAAGTGCGCAGAGCGCCGCAACAGCGACTCGCATCGTTAGCTCAGCACTAACGGTGCGTAATGGTCGATCAGCAGTGCCGCAAATAACAATGACAAATACAAAATCGAAAACGCGAAGGTGCGTCTGGCGAGCGCATCGCTATAGCGACGCATAAGTTTGACCGCGTAGTATAGAAAGATGCCGTCCAACACGAGCGCAGACAATAAGTAAATCCAGCCGGCCATCCCCACGACAAACGGCAGCAACGTCGAAGCCGAAAGCAACAATGTGTAAAGCAAAAGATGTAGCTTGGTGAATGCGTCGCCGTGGGTGACCGGCAACATCGGCACACCAGCTTTGGCGTATTCATTTTTCCTGTACAACGCCAACGCCCAAAAATGCGGCGGTGTCCAAGCAAAAATGATGAGGAAAAGCAGCAGGGCGTTGGGGTCCACTACACCCGCGACAGCGGCCCACCCTAGTACTGGTGGCATTGCGCCAGAGGCGCCACCAATGACAATGTTCTGCGGTGTGGCGGGCTTCAGGATCACGGTGTAAATGATCGCGTAACCCACGAAGGTGGCGAGCGTGAGCCACATCGTAAGCGGATTGACGTAACGATAAAGCACGATCAAACCGGCAC
>JANNRY010000062.1:0-3307 GCA_031401935.1 Betaproteobacteria bacterium
CTAATCGCACCATCAACCGGACACACGTAGGCGGCGCCGGCAATCGGTCTCGCACCTTCCCGCAATGGTCGCGTGAAAAATTCGTTGAAGCTTTGGTAGCTCGCAATATCGGGGTTGGCCGCCTCGCTCATATTGACCGCGTAGCGCCCGACAAACCAACGAATCAGACGAGTGGTCAAGCCACCTGCCTCCGCGCTGGCGACCATGCCCGCGAAGGCCGTGAGCGCCTGCTTGGGAAGCAAATACTGAGAGAGGACTTTGAGTTGGTCGGACACGGTGGGAGTGGATTGCCGAGAAGGACGCAAGTTTAGCCTATGCGTCGCGGGTGAATGCAGTGGCGGCATTCTTTAAATGCCGAAACTCTAGCAGTGGCGGGGTGCTTGGAGACTTTTTGGTATGAAAGGCACGCCGGTGCTAGTGTTTGCTTAAACTATTCGCAAAATCAAAGCGCAAAGTCGTCGCAACGTACTTCCTCCTTTTCTAATGGAGGGCAGCGAAGCGACAAGGTAGGGGAGGATTTTTGGCGGTGCAGCGAAGTTGCCCGTCTGGAAACTTTCCGCAGTCGCGCGAACTCCGAGACGGCGCTAAAGGTACTCGACGTCGGACGCAATCAATTTGCCGTCCTTGTCGCGACTCAAGACCACAATGGTCTGTTGATCCTCACGATTGGAATCGTCGGGATTAAAGGTTTTCTTGTTGAATACCAAGCGAGCGGCATCCGCACCTTTGCGTTCGATGTTGTCCGGCTTGCCGACTTTTTCGACGATCTCCGCTTCAGTCTTGCCCATAACGTACCCTTGAAAAATCCCCCGTGCATAACCGCCGCCGCCGCAAGCCACCAAACCCAGTGCAAATACTAACGCTACGCCTACCTTGCAAAGGCTGCGTACGAACTGTCCGTTTACCATCAATCGCTCCTTGGGGATTTGAAAAAATACCCGAATCATGCCTACTCAAGCTTACACAAAACTTACGGATCGACCATTCGGCGACATCCCAGCTTACCAAACACGAAAGTACCGAGAGGCTGGCGTTCACAGTGACAACTACTCCTGAAACGGGGTCCGGTTCAAGTGGATTTCTGAAAAACGCAAATCGACACCGACTTTCGGGTTGTGCAAAGCTAAAATCCTAGCGTGCTCCCGCATAACTCGGCAATTTCCGTAGACATTTTTCCTGCAATTAGTTCTTCGACTGATCCACCAGTTTGTTTTTCTTGATCCACGGTACTTTTTGCGGGGTTTCGCGTCCCATGGGACGCGCCGCAGAAAGCCCAAGCGCTATGCGCGCGGAGAGTCGAATTAATTGCGCGACTGATCCACCAATTTATTCTTCTTGATCCACGGCATCATGCTTCTCAACTTCTCTCCTACCTCCTCAATTGGATGCTCCGCCAGCAAGCGCCGCTTCGCCGTCAGTGTGGGCGCGCCAGCCTTGTTTTCAAGAATGAAGCTCTTCGCGTATTCGCCTGTCTGAATATCTTTCAATACTTCACGCATCACGCGCTTGGTTTCGTCAGTAATGATTCGGGGGCCGCTCACGTATTCGCCGTATTCGGCGTTGTTCGAAATCGAGTAATTCATGTTGGCGATGCCGCCTTCATAAATTAGATCCACGATCAATTTGGTTTCGTGCAGGCATTCGAAATACGCCATTTCGGGTGCGTAACCCGCTTCGACCAATGTTTCGTATCCAGCTTTGATCAACTCCACGATGCCGCCGCACAACACGACCTGTTCGCCGAACAGATCGGACTCGGTCTCTTCGCGGAAATTGGTTTCGATCACGCCGCCGCGCGAGCCGCCGTTGGCTTTCGCGTAGGAAAGTGCCAGATGACGCGCCTTGCCTGAATTATCTTTATGCACCGCGATGAGCGAGGGGACACCGCCGCCCGCAACGTAAGTGGAGCGCACCAAATGGCCGGGGCCTTTGGGCGCGATCATGATGACATCGAGATCGGCGCGCGGCGTGATCACGCCGTAGTGAACGTTGAAGCCGTGCGCGAAGGCGAGTGCTGCGCCCTTCTTGATGTTGTCGTGTACTTCGTTCTTGTACACGTCACCGATATTTTCGTCCGGCAGCAACATCATCACCACGTCGGCGGCTTTGACGGCATCGACGACTTCCGCGACTTTCAAACCGGCTTTCTTGGCCTTGTCCCATGACGCGCCGCCTTTGCGCAAACCCACGGTAACTTTCACGCCAGAATCGCTGAGGTTTTGCGCGTGTGCGTGGCCTTGCGAGCCGTAGCCCACGATGGTGACTTTCTTGCCTTTGATGAGCGAGAGGTCACAGTCTTTGTCGTAATACACTTTCATTTTCTTCTCCGATGTAGTTCTGAGTTCTAAGTTCTGAGTTCTTGCGTTCTTAATTAAGCTTTGATAATCCATTCGCCGCGACCCAGCCCGCACGCGCCGGTGCGAACCGTTTCAAGAATGAGCGAGCGATCCAGCGCTTCGAGAAATGCATCGAGCTTGTTGCCGGTGCCGGTCAATTCGATGACGTAGGTTTTTTCGGTGAGGTCAATCACGCGTGCGCGAAAAATATCGGCGGTGCGTTTCAATTCTTCGCGATCCTTGCCAACCGCCCTCACCTTGACCAGCATCAATTCACGCTCGACGTGTTTGCCTTCGTTGAGGTCAACGATTTTCACAACGTCGACGAGCTTGTTTACCTGCTTGGTAATCTGCTCCACCACTTCATCCGAACCGGAAGTGACGATGGTCATGCTCGACAGCGTTGGGTCTTCGGTGGGTGCCACCGTCAATGATTCGATGTTGTAGCCGCGCGCGGAAAAAAGGCCTGCGACGCGGGAAAGTGCGCCCGCCTCGTTTTCGACCAGAATGGAAAGGATATGTCGCATCGCTTACAAATCCTCTGCAAGAATCATTTCGCTGATGCCCTTGCCGCCTGGCACCATGGGGAACACGTTTTCTTTCTGATCGGTGATGAAATTCATGAATACCAGCCGGTCTTTCATCGCGAACGCATCTTTGAGCGCGCCTTCAACGTCGCTGGGCTTTTCGATATCCATGCCGACGTGTCCGTATGATTCCGCGAGCATTTTGAAATTCGGCAACGCATCCATGTACGACTCGGAATGGCGGTCACCGTGGAAGAATTGCTGCCACTGGCGCACCATGCCGAGGTAGCGGTTATTGAGCAAAATCACCTTGATCGGCAGATGGTATTGCTTGCAGGTGGACAACTCCTGAATATTCATCTGGATCGAGCCTTCGCCGGTGATACAGGCGACATCCGCATCGGGGAACGCAAACTTGCATCCCATGGCGTAAGGCAATCCCAC
>JANNRY010000063.1:0-18208 GCA_031401935.1 Betaproteobacteria bacterium
AACGCCGTGTAGAACAACGCATCCTTGCCTTGTGGGACGTAGAAACGCACTCCCGCGCCCAGCTGTGTCATCGGCATACCGGTCGTCGCGAGACGACGTTCTGCTGTGCCTTTCACGAGCAGGTCGTTATTGGACGCGAACGAAAATCCGTTGCTGACAAAAGCTGAATAAAGCCACGCAGAACGTGTGGAACCAAGCGATTCCAGCGCACGTGTGACCTGCAATTGGGAGGTAAAGCCAAGCCGAAAAAATTCTGGCCTGCCGAGCTGATCGCGATTTTTTAGCTTGATGAATTTATCTTCCACCAGTTCGTGTCTGAAAAACACCGAATGCTCATCGCGCTGCGGCGGCAAGATTGCGGGAGCTGTTTTACCCGGTTCGACGGCGTAGCTATCGTCGCGGCTTCGCAAGCCCAACAGAAAACGCTGGGTCCAGCCGTTGATGAGTCCGGGCGACCATCCGCCAAAAATTTCAGCGAAATTTTGCCGGTGACGATATTGACTGATGGTGTCGCCCGCATTGTAAATGGAGTCAATCCGATCATCGTCATTCCATCTGGCGCCGCCCGCCCATCGCGTATCGAGCGCGTAAAAAGGCCGATCAATCGACGCTGACTGGCGACGGCCATCGTTAAAACGTCCCTGCGAATAGCTCAAGCTGGTCCAGCCATCGAACGCCTGCGGATAGAAAATATCAAACTCTGTGCCCTTGCGATCAACGTTCGATGAGCGCGAAAATCCGATGCCCAGCCCTGTGCCGAGCAGGTTGTATTCCCGTAGCCCAATACTGGTTTTATTGTTGCCGCCCGCGCGGGATACGTTGGCGGCGATATCGATTGTCCAGGTGTCACGGGTGACGACATCGATATCAACCTCGCCATCCGCATAGTTCACGGCCTTGATATTGACGTCGTAGATCAAACGATTGTTGCGCAGCAGCCGTTCCGTTTCGTCGATTTTTTGTTGCGACACGCGCTCACCGCGCTTGAACAGCAGGATTTGCTCAATCACCTGCGGACGCGTTTGTATGTGCAGTTTGTTGGCCCACCGAAACAGCCAATTATTTTCCGTGCTGTCGGTCAGGTCGAATATATTTTGCGGGTCAATGCGAATTTGCCGGATGATCGCACCAGCCGATTCCAGTTCGGCAAATGTGGGGACGCCTGGTACTGCTGCATTGCGATCTGGCTGCGGAATTGGCGTGGGCGCTTGCGCAAACAAAGATTGTGCCATCGACAAACAAGCCGCCAATACCCACAAGCCGTGCGCGAATCGACGCGATTTTTGCGCGTTAGTAGAAAAAAATTGAGATGGAATCATCGTTGAAGCATATCGGTTTTTGAGCACCTGCGGAGATGGCCTGACAAGCAAATAACGCGACCAACAAAAATAAAGCTTGCAATTATTCGTATAGCTGTATAAAAATACAGACATGAATGAACTTACATCCCGCCAGCAGGAAATTCTCGCCTTTCTCAAAGCATGGATTTTAGAGAATGGTATGCCCCCCACCCGCGCTGAAATCTGTGGCGCACTTGGCTTTCGCTCGCCCAATGCAGCCGAGGAGCACTTGCGTGCGCTCGAACGCAAAGGCGCCATCGAGATGCTGGCCGGTTCATCGCGCGGCATCCGTATCCGCGAAGGCGGCGCGATGGGGTCAGAAGCGGTCAACGATGAAGAAGGCGGCATGCCGCTCATCGGCAAAGTGGCCGCAGGTTCACCAATCCTTGCGCAGGAAAATGTCGTAGGCCGCTATCCGGTGAGTCCGTTGATGTTCAAACCAAAGGCTGATTATCTTTTACAAGTCTCCGGCATGAGCATGAAAGATGTCGGCATCATGGATGGTGATTGGCTTGCCGTACACAAAACCAGCACCGCGCGCACCGGGCAAATCGTCGTCGCGCGCATTGAAGGCGACGCCACCGTCAAACGCCTAAAATTAAAAGGTCGCCAAGCGTTCCTGATCGCCGAAAACCCTGATTTTCTGCCCATCGTCGTCGATCTGGATAAAAAAACGCTGGATATCGAAGGCTTGGTCGTAGGGGTCGTGCGGACCATTTAAAGCGAGGCGGCATGGCCCTCATGCCTCACACACTGACCCACTCCGCGAAGCCGCTATACTGACGCAAAAATTCGCTGGGGTAACCGTTGGCTAAACTCTATTTTCGATTTGCCGCGATGAACGCGGGCAAATCCACGTCGCTGCAACAAGTCGCCTATAACTACGAAGAACGCGGCCAGTCCGTGAATCTGTTCACGGCGGCAATCGATGACCGTCACGGAGTTGGTCGAATTGTTTCGCGCCTAGGTGTGGCGCGCGAATCGGAAGTTTTTTCACAATCGATGAATTTCACCACGCTTTATGAAACCCGTCCGCTGCCGTCCTGCATCCTGATTGACGAGGCGCAGTTTCTTACCGAAGTCCAGGTCACCCAGCTTCATCAGCTCGCCTGCATACGCGGCACGCCTGTCATCTGTTACGGCTTGCGCAGCGACTTTCTCGGTCAGCCATTTCCCGGCTCACGCGCACTCATGACGCTGTCTGACGACATCGAAGAAATGAAAACGATTTGCCGCTGCGGTCGCAAAGCGACGATGAATGTGCGGCTTGATGCTAACGGGGACCGCGTCACAGAAGGTGCGCAAGTGGAAATCGGTGGCAACAATCGCTACGAGGCGGTATGCCCGAAGCGGTTTTATACCAGCGCTTGCTGAGTCTCAGTAAGTTAACGAGATCGCCCACCTCACCCCCGACCCCTCTCCCGGTGGGGAGAGGGGAGCAAAATTTTCCCTTCTCCCGTACGCGGGACAAGGGCACACTTGAAGCGCAGCAGAAGGGCTAGGGATGAGGGTAGACGGGCCTCTCAGAGCAAAAACAGTCTGGCGACCTCGCCGATATTAGAGTTTCATGATTAACCATGAAAGTGATCACATGGCATTCATCTTTTATTTAACGCACATCCACATCGGCACCGATGCGCTGCTTCAACTTAAATCCGAATGTGAGCGCATCGGCATTCGTCGTCCGCTGATCGTTTCTGACAAAGGCGTCGTCGCGGCTGGCATCGTTGAACGCGTGACTTCTGCGCTCGGAGGTTTGCCGTGCACGGTGTTTGATGACACCCCCTCTAATCCGACCGAGGCAATGGCGCGCCTTGCGGCTGATTTGTATCTCGCCAGTGGATGTGATGGCATGATCGCCGTCGGCGGCGGCTCGTCGATTGATCTGGCCAAAGGTGCCGCGATCCTCGCAACCCATCCGGGCGAACTCAAAACCTACGCCACCATTGAAGGTGGCAGCAACCGCATCACGGCAGCGGCTGCACCAGTGATCGCTGTGCCCACGACCTCGGGCACCGGGAGCGAAGTTGCCCGCGGTTCCATCATGATCCTCAACGACGGCAGGAAGCTCGGTTTTCATTCGTGGCACTTGCTGCCGCGCTCTGCCATTTGTGATCCTGTGCTCACGCTCGGCTTGCCGCCTTACCTCACCGCCGCCACCGGCATGGATGCAATTGCCCATTGCGTTGAAACCTTCCTGTCTGCCGCATTCAATCCGCCGGCCGATGGCATCGCGCTCGATGGGCTCGAGCGCGCATGGTCCAGCATCGACATCGCAACCAAGGATGGCAGCAATATCGATGCCCGGCTCAACATGATGTCGGCCTCGATGCAGGGTGCGATGGCTTTTCAGAAAGGGCTCGGTGCGGTGCACTCGCTTTCACATCCGTTAGGCGGCCTGAAAATCGATGGTAAAACCGGGCTGCACCACGGTACGTTGAACGCGATCATGATGCCGGCCGTGTTGCGCTTCAATGCCGAAGCGCCTTCGGTGATCAAGGAAAACAAAATCGCGCGGCTCAAACGCGCCATGCACCTGCCGGAATCGGCTGACATCGCCGACGCCGTCGCCACCCTGTGCGGGCATCTTGGATTGCCAGCAGGGCTGGAACAAGTCGGCGTGCGCAAAGACATGTTTGATACGGTCATTCAAGGTGCAATGGTTGATCATTGCCACAAGACCAACCCCCGCGAAGCAACCCCTGAGCAATATCGTGCGCTCCTCAGTACCTCCTACTAAGCGCGTCGTATTTACCCCAGCGGTGAATTGTCAACTGTTGTAAACAGTGACCAATTCACTTGCAGCTTTTCGCGGCCGACCCCGACAATTTGGTCACACACCAAACCGGGTAGCGATCATGAAAAATACCGACAACTTGCTGCAAACCAAAGTTGAGGCGCTGGATCATTTGCTCAAAGATCCCCGCCCCGATGATTGCCTGTGGTCTGATCAATTGCTAACCGCGCTCGAACAGGTCTCCGAGTATGCGCTGCACCCCGGCGTTCCAGTTAAAGCCTTATCGAGAGCCTCATCGCGATCCCTCCACACGAGCGTGTCGATCTGCGTTTGATGTTGCCGCTCCGCTGTTAGCGGCGCTGCGCAAGTTACAGACGTCGTGACAGAGGTTCAATTCAGGCATGGTGATTAAAATTAACCTATCCTTGAACTGCACAACGTATAAAAGTCACGATGCAATGAGCGCCCTAACACGCACGTTTCCCGCACTCGATACTCCGGCGCTGCTGCTTGAACACGGCCGGATGACCAGCAACATCGCGCGCATGCGCGGCCAGCTTGACGGCCTGAAGGTTGGCTTTCGCCCACACCTCAAAACCGCCAAGAACATCGATATCGCCCTCGCCATGTCCGACGGCAAACCCGGGCCCATCACCGTATCCACCCTGCGCGAAGCCGACTATTTTGCAGAGCACGGCTACACCGATATTCTCTATGCGGTCGGCATCACGCCAAACAAAATGGAGCACGTCGCAGCCCTCCTCAAACACGGCGTGAAGCTCACCGTGATTCTCGACAGCCTCGACGGTGCCGAAGCGCTGGTGCGTGCGGCCACTGCATTGCCTGCACCCATTCGGGTGCTGATCGAAATCGATTGCGACGGACATCGGGCGGGCCTGTTGCCCGAAAGTGCCGAGTTGCTCGCGGTTGCACAAACACTCGCAGCCGGTGGTGTCATCGTTGCCGGTGTCATGACGCACGCCGGTGGGTCATACGAATGCCGTAGCGACGCCGCCTTGCGCGCCATGGCCGAGCAGGAACGCGCACGCACCCTCCGCGCGGCCCAGCGTCTGCGAGAGGCGGGGCATGCGGCACCGGTGGTCAGCGTCGGCTCCACGCCAACTGCGCTGTATGCACAAGACCTCACTGGCGTTACTGAAGTACGGGCCGGCGTATTCGTATTTTTTGATCTGGTGATGGCCGGCCTAGGCGTATGCAGCGTGGACGATATTGCAATCTCGGTTCTCACCACCGTGATCGGCCATCAGCGTGAAAAAGGCTGGACGATTGTCGATGCGGGCTGGATGGCGATGTCGCGGGATCGTGGCACCGCCGCACAACCGGTCGATCAAGGCTTCGGTCTGGTATGCGACGCAAACGGCGTTGCCATGCCAGACTACATCATGCTGTCGGCCAATCAGGAGCACGGCATCATCGCGCATCGCGAAGGTGCGAATGGTGCGCCGCTAGACCTGCCGGTCGGTGCGCAATTACGCATTCTTCCAAATCACGCCTGCGCCACCGGCGCGCAACATGCGCGCTACCATGTCCTTAATGATGCGCAGCCGATATCGGCCGTGTGGGAGCGGATTGGCGGGTGGTAGAAGTCTAGTTGGCCGACTTGGCCTATTTGTCGAACACAAAAACCTTGTAATTCGAGTGTTGCTGCACGAATCGATGTGCGGCGGCGGTGTAGGCAACATCGGCCCAATCGGCATCGGAAAAATGTCGCGTCAGCGGTTGAAAATCATGCAGCACGCGCCGACCCCACGAGCGCTGCGACAGCCAGACGTCGGCCTCAAAAATCTCCTGCAACGGCCGCGTCACGTGATTGGTCCAGTCCACTTCCCGCACAAGCCGCAAACCCGCCGCCGTGCCCGCAGTTTCGTATTCCGCTGCCGTGAACAGGTCATCCCATTGCCAGACTTCACGTACATGTCGCGCGAGTTCGTGGTCCTTGAAGGCACGGCTCGCAGCAGATCGCCAAACGAAATCGACCACCACCAGCCGCCCGCCGCGTTTGAGCACGCGCGCGGCTTCTCGCAAAAACTGCGCCTTATCCGGAAAATGAAATGCGGCTTCGCAACATAACGCGCGCTGCACTGACTGATCGTCCATCGGCAAATCCTGCGCGTTCCCCTGCGCGAAACTGAGCCCGTCGATGCGAGGGAACATGGCGTTGGCCAGCAGTATGTTCTCAGTCAGCAGGTCAATGCCCGACACGCGCGCTGCAGGCGTCGAACACTTCAAGATATACGCAGCTCCGCCATGTCCGCAGGCGATATCGATCACGTGATCGCCGGGTTTCACGTCAAGATGTTTGATCGCTTCCATCGCAAGCTGTTGTTGCCGTCCCGCCAAACTAACCAGCAGATTCCCGGGCAGTCCCAGCCAGCCACGGTGCGGGAAATAGCCCAGATTCATCAGCTCCGGCCCCCAGCCCGAACACCGCAACAGGCGGAACACGGCATGCGTGCCGTTGTATGACTGGGAAATCGGTTGCGGTTCGGTCGTCATCGGGTCTGGAACATTGGTTTTATCGGTCTTTTGAAAAGAGAAAGTCATTCACTGGTGCGGCTCTTGGAGCATTTTAATCCTGGGATGCCCGTGGATGCTGGAGTTCATCGAATTATTTGGTGCCGTCATCAAGCACCAAGCAAAGAACACACAGCAACTAAAAAGGACATCACTGCCAAATGCAAAAAGCCCTCAATCAAGAGGGCTTTTTTGCATGTTGCAGATACGCTGACGGCTATGCCTTGACGGTGTCACGCTTTACCAACGTTGCATGGCGCGGCGCGGCGGTGTCAGGGATGCGCGCGTGCTTGCCAGCGGGCTTTGGTGGCTGGCCGGTTGGCGGTGGCAATGCCATCACTGGTCGGCTGGTGCCGTGGGCTTGCTTGACGACCACTGGTGCAACGACTTCTGCGGCGGCGGTCTTGGCAGTGCCGGTGGCAGCGCTTTTTCGCGTTGCTTTCACTTTTGGTGCGGGTTTATCTGGCTTGGTACTCTTCACGTGAATGGCCTTTCCTTGAGTGATTCGAATCAACTCGAATGCTGTCCTATTGTACAGTAGTGGCCCAAACAGCGGTTTTCGATGGTCCGGCGCTGATTTGGCGCGAAAACAGCACTATTTCACACAAAAAAATTTGCCCAGTTGTAAACACAACCTTCCAAGCTTATTCAATATCGAGTCCCAGCCAATCGGAATCGTCATCATCATTCTTGCGGGCCTTGTCCACCCGTTCTTTGAGCGACGCCGTCGATTCACTGAATTGCTGTAACGCAACCGGCTGGGCCAATCGTAGCGCCGGGTGTTCGATGGAATGTAACGTCTGCACATCCGTGAGCCGCTTGTTGGACACCCATTGCTGGGCAATCGGAATCACAATCGCGAACGCAGCGACGATCACCAGCCCAACCCGTAACGTGCGCCAATGCCTGGGATCTGCCAACCGCAAGTGGTAACGCACCGTAACCGCTGCGACAATCACGACCACCGGCTGGGTGATGCGTACCGGCCACAGCCAGGAGGAAGAAAACGCGAGTGTCTCGAGCAAATTGAGGATGATCGTTCCGCCCAGATAGCCCGCAGAGGCAATCGCCAAATGCGAAAAAAACCGTTCCGCACCGGTGATCAGCCGCCCGAACAAGGCATACATTGCACTCCATAAGCAAAGTGCGAAGGCGAGACTGCTGAGACCATAAAGATACGGCGGAGATTTCTCCTGCACGTCCTTTAACCAAAATTCCCACGCACCGTGGGACAGCACCAGTACCAACCCCAGCAAGGCCAGCGGCCACACGGCGCGTTGTGAAAGCGAACGTTCCGGGGCAATCGGCCATGCCGTTGAGCGTACGCGAACCAGCGTCTGGCCAAGCCGATAGGGCTCGTCGTTGTTGATGTCAACGGCTGCCACGCGCCTGTTTCGACCGTTGACGATGCCATTATTCGTACCCAGATCAACCAGTCGCGCGTTGCCATCAGTACCGACTTCAAGCCGCGCGTGGTGCGCTGCGCAATGCGGATCATCGAGCACCAGATCGTTGTCGAGCGCACGACCGATACGAATAGCAACTGTGGCGCCGGGCTCTACAGGCGAAGGTGCAGGGACGGGCACGCGCGCCGACACACTGCCGTCGCGATGCAGTTGTTCAACAAACCAACTCATTGCAGTCGCTCCAGAAACATGCGGCTTAAACGCTGGCCGTTATCGAACGAAACACCGTTCAACGTAAGTGTGCTCGCCAGTCGTTCGCGCGAATCATCAACTTGCGTGGCGTTGACAGTGAAATCGTAGAGCCCTTCAAATTTCCGGAATGCTTTAAGGCAAATCGCGACGCGATACACATGTATGGCCGAACGCACGTAATCGTCCCGACACTCATCGGCCGTCATTTCGCGATTTCCGCTGCGCAAAAAAGTCGAGGCGGCACGACCGGATGAACCGATCGACAGAAATTGCGGCGTCGCCAGTTTGTCGTTGCGAAGCAACACATGCCGCACCGCCAACGAGCCGGTGTAGAGATTGCCGCGTACGAATAAATCGGAACGCAAAGTGCAATCGAGCGTGTCACGCTGATAGCGGAGTCGTTCGCCATCGCGCCCGCCTGCCCAGCATTTGGTGAGACTGCCGTCGAGTGTGGGCACGCTGCGTCCCGCCAGCGTCTGGCTGGCAAACCCTGCGTTGGCGTTGGCAACGACACCGGTGGTCAGCGGACTGGTTTTGTCCGCTGCTTTGTCCAATGTTTTGCCCACTTCGGCGGGTGGCAAATTCAGCAATTTGCTGGCAACAAAGCTCTGATGGGCAAGTAATTGCCGACCAATTTCCGTGCGCCACTCTTTTCGCGGTGCCGCCGTTAATGCCCGATCCAGCAAGTCACGTGCGTACCTGACGGGCACGAGGAAACTCAGTAATTCAGCGCCCCGTCGCGTGGCGACATTCACGCCAACCACCCTGCCCGCCTCGTCTATGGCCGGTCCGCCGCTCATGCCGGCATTAAGCGCACCGGAGAAAAGCAATTGTTCGTAGATCCGTGATTCAACAAAGCCGTTGTAGATGCCTTCGGAAATCAAAAATCCCAGTTCGAGCGGATTGCCCAGCGAAAATATCCGCTCACCTTGCACCAATGCGCCATCGCGCAGCGTAAATACCGGCCACGGTGGCGCGCCGCTCCCGGGCTCGGCGCGCAACACGGCGAGATCGTGGATCACATCCACCGCCACCAGCGTGGCTTTGACAGTGCGCTCGCTCGTCGGGCGAAGTTCGATGCGAAATTTTTCAGGGTCGATCGCAAGCGAGGACACAACATGGTAGTTGGTGAGTAACCAAACGCCTTTTTCACCGTCATCGCGCACCACAAAGCCCGAGCCCAGCGAGGATTGTTCATTGGCGCTATTGAGCAGTACGCGCACCTGCACCAGCCGATCTTTGTAACGGGAAAACAAATCGCGGGCCGACGCTGAAGGTGCTGGCAGCGGTATCTGCACGGCTTTCGCCGCAACGGCAGCGGCGTCAACGTTGGACTTTGCCTGTTGCGCTTGTACGATTGAAGAATTCAGACTGCAAAGGAGCAGGCATGCGGAAATTGTGCGCAGGAATGGACTCATATCGACCGGGTTATTGAGACTACAGGGAACCAAGAGAATTAAGCGGGGTTCGAATACTTGCGAACTCTTGAACACGCGAAAGACGTTCTCCATCTTACCGCGAGCGGATCAGGCTCGCGTTACAATGGCAAAAAATCAGAAAACACCAGATGGTGCGGCTTACAGATCATTTTTATCCTGTGATACCCGTGGATGCTTGGGTTTGCTAGTTGCCTTTTAATCTATTTTGACCTCGCAACCCGCATGCAAGCTGGAAGTCCCAGAGTGAGTTTGTGGGATAATTTGCGTCCAGAAACGTCGAAGGAATATTGTGAAACGAATCGCACTTCTGATGGCCTCCATCGCCGTCACAGTCATGCTCAATGGTTGCGGCGACAAGAGCAGCTCTGCAGATGCGGCACCAGATTTCACGGCCGTTGCAGGTGACGGTTTCGTCACATTGACGTGGACTGCCCAGCCCGGTGTGGATTACTGGCTTTTCTATGCGAAGGGCACCGGCGTCACGACGTCAAACTGGCTGTCTCTCGGCGGTAGCGCCGTCATCAATGCTTCCTCGCCCAACACGATCAGTGGTTTGACCAACGGTACCGCCTATTCATTCACGATGAATGCCCGGAAAAATGGTGGCCCCGGTGGCGCTGGCGCGCCAACGCAGGTGGTCACACCGAGGTTTGCTGGCGCCGTCTGGACCGCAGGAACACCGCTTGGCACCGGCAAATTGAATGGCGTTAGCGCGGCGGCCACCACCAACGTGGCGGTTGGAACCGGCGGGGCAATTTTTGCGAGCATCAACGGCGCCGCGCCAACTGCGCAGACCAATCCATCCACTCCAGTTGATCTGAACGCCACAGCATTCAGCGGCGCAGGCTTTCTGGCCGTCGGCAACGCGGGCACGACGATATTCAGCACCGACGGCGCAACATGGCTGGCGCGCACCAGCTCGACCGTCGCTGACCTGTACGGCATTGCTAGCCCTGGAACGGGCGCGTTTGTGACGGTGGGCGCGGGCGGCAGCACCAACTTCAGCGCCGACGGCACCACTTGGACTGCCACTACATCGGCCACCACTAGAAACCTGTATGCCGCAGTCCACGGTGGCGGCAGATACGTTGCCGTCGGCGCCCAAGGTACAGTGATTACCAGCACGGATGGCGTGGCGTGGCAGGCAGTCACGGTAAATACAACCAACGACCTCCGTGGGGTGTCCCTTGGCGTAATCAGCACCACGACCGGGACCGGAACTGCGGCCGTGACCACGACCAGCAACCGGTTCGTCGCCGTCGGCGCAGCAGGCACATTGCTCACCAGCAGCGACGGATTGACCTGGACCTTGCAAGCGCCAATATCGACCAACAATATTGCCGCCGTCGCGTTCGGCGGGCAGTATGTGGCGGTCGGCAATGCGGGCAGCATCTACACGAGCGCAGACGGCATCACTTGGCAGGTGCGCACTTCCGGCACCGCAAATGACCTCGCTGCGATTGCTCGTACCAGCGGCGGTTACGCGGCTGTCGGTGCAGCGGGTACTAATCTGTCCTCGTTCTAAGCAAAAAGGCCGTAAGGCGGCTGCGATTTCTTGCGGGCATCGACCGCAGTTGACCCGCCGCAAACTCAGGCACACAATTGCTTCTCCTGATCGCACCACCGGGGGAGTCCATGGATAGCGACGACATTTTTACAAAGTCGGCGAAGGGTATTGAGGAAATCGAGAAGCGCAGTTACCACCTCGATTTCCGCCACCGAACAGCGCTTATTCAAGTTGACGGCCGAAGCGAGGTCGGCGCGCTACTGGCTAAAATTCCGGGCGATGGTTTAGCGCTTCTTGAGGAATTGGCACGGGATGGATTTATTGCGTTTGCCGATGGTCGCGCGGCCGTAGCCCCTGTGGCTCCCGGCCCGGCAACTGCGCCAGCAGCGCAAGCTGCGACACCATCTGCCCATCAGGGTGTAAAAATCGATCTCGGCACCGCCAAAAAACGTGCGTCACAAAGCATCGTATTGTTGCTCGGGCCGGATGGTGATGCACTAGCGGTCGCCATTGAGCGCACAACAACCTTCGCTGAATTTACTACTCGTGCCGAACGCGCCCGCGACATCATTGGGCAAATGCGCGGTGCTGCGCGCGCGAAAGAATTCTGGGATTCGACCGGGCTTTAGCATTGCAGGCCTTGATACTTTTGAGGCGTTTTGAGGCATCGTCGCGTGCTATAGAATCCGAAGAATAAAGTTGAACGATTCTAAAAACCGCTATGTCCAACGCCGGGATTATTTTTTCGCGCACATTTGTTTTTCTGACCTCTACACACCCCTTCACCTTCTATTCACTTTCTCCACGGAGTCTTCGCATGGCAAAACTGAACGTAAACGGCAAGGTGCGCGAGTACCAGGCAGATGACGGTACCCCGCTACTGTGGGTATTGCGTGAACAACTGGGCCTCACCGGCACCAAATACGGCTGCGGTATTGCCCAGTGCGGCTCGTGCACCGTTCATATTGATGGTGTGCCGACCCGTAGCTGCGTTCGACCCGCCTCAACCGTGACGGCGAAAGAGAAAATTGTCACCATTGAAGGCCTGTCTGCCAAAGGCGACCACGCCTTGCAACGGGCTTGGGTTGCGCTCGATGTACCGCAATGCGGTTACTGTCAATCTGGCATGCTGATGACCGCTGCTGCGTTACTTAAAGCAAAGCCGAACCCGACGGATGCCGACATCGACGGTGCGATGACCAATATTTGCCGCTGTGGCACGTTTAACCGCGTGCGGGCCGCCATCAAGGTCGCCGCCGCCGCGAAAGGCGGTGCGATCAAAACCGCCGTGCTCAATATCGAACACATTACAGAGGCAAAGCTATGAGCGCCGCAACCCTTAAATCCCGTCGCCACTTTCTTCAAGGATCGACCGCCGTAGCCGGGAGCCTCATCGTTGGCTTCAATGTCCCGTTTGTGGGCAAGGCCTTTGCGCAAACGGCTGGCGCGCCAGCAAGTTCGGTTGCACTATCGCCGGAAGTCAACGCATGGGTGGTGATTCAGCCGAATGACGAAATCATCGTCCGCATCGCCCGCTCCGAAATGGGGCAGGGAACGTTAACCGGCTTGGCACAGCTTGTTGCCGAGGAACTGGAATGCGACTGGGCAAAAGTACGCACCGAATATCCGACACCAGGGCAAAACCTTGCGCGCAACCGTGTGTGGGGCAGTTTTGGCACCGGCGGCAGCCGCGGCTTGCGTGAATCGCAAGACTACGTACGCAAGGGCGGCGCCGCAGCGCGGATGATGCTGGTGCAAGCGGCAGCGGACGCATGGAAGGTGCCAGTTAGTGAGTGCACTGCGGCGAAGAGCATCATCACCCATTCGCCAACTAAACGCAGTGTGACCTATGGCAGTGTCGCGGCGGCAGCGGCAAGGATTACGCCACCGACCGATGTGCCATTGAAAGATCCGAAGGACTGGAAACTCATCGGCACCCGCCGCGCGCGTCTCGATACCATCGAGAAAACCAACGGCAAACAAATTTACGGCGCTGATCTCGTCTTGCCCGGCATGTTGAACGCTGCCATTAAAGACTGCCCGGTATTCGGTGGCAAGTTGAAAAGCTTCGATGACACGGCGGTGCTCAAACGCCCCGGCGTGAAAAAAGTCGTTCGCGTCGGCACCAGTGCGGTTGCGGTCGTCGCCGATACGTGGTGGCGCGCTAAAACAGCACTCGATGCAATGCCAATCGAATGGGATGAAGGTCCCAATGCCAAGGTTTCCAGTGCAATGATTGCTGAAACACTTAAGGCCGGTCTCACCGCGACGGACGCCGTCATCGGTACCAAAAAAGGCGATTCGCAAGCTGCCATCGCTGGTGCGGCACGCAAGATTGAAGCCGTGTATTCGTACCCGTACCAAAACCATGCAACGATGGAGCCGATGAACGCCACCGCGAAGTGGACGCCGGAGCGATGCGAAGTATGGACGCCGACGCAAAACGGTGAGGCCGCACTTGCGACCGCCGCCGACGCGGCCGGTTTGCCACCGGCTAAATGTGACGTCTACAAAGTGCATCTTGGTGGTGGCTTCGGGCGGCGCGGATCGCTGCACGACTGGGTGCGGCAAGCGGTGCTGATTGCCAAGGAAATGCCAGGCACCCCGATCAAGCTGTTGTGGACACGTGAAGAAGATATGGCGCACGGTCTCTATCATCCGATCACTCAATGCAAACTCAGCGCGGGTCTTGACGCCGATGGCAATATCACCGGTTTTCATATGCGTATTTCAGGCCAATCCATACTGGCAAGCTTGCGCCCCGAAGCGATTCGCGACGGCAAGGACCCCGTGGTTTTTCAGGGGCTTAACGACGGTGGTGCGGAAACGGCAATCGGCTACACGTTCGCTAACCTGACCATCGACCACGCGATGCGCAACCCGCACGTGCCGCCAGGCTTTTGGCGGGGCGTGAACCTGAACCAGAACGCGATTTATCTCGAGTGTTTTCTGGATGAAATTGCCCACGCCACCAAACAAGACCCACTAGCGCTCCGCCGCAAATTGATGGCCAATCACCCGAAGCATCTTGCGGTGCTCAACAAAGTTGCCGAACGTGCTGGCTGGGATAAACCAGCGCCGAAGGGAATATTTCGCGGTCTGGCGCAAACGATGGGCTTTGGCAGTTATGTTGCAGCATGCGCGGAAGTCAGTGTGAGCGACGCCGGTGTGTTGAAAGTACATCGCATCGTTGCGGCGACCGATTGCGGTTACGCCGTCAATCCGCAACAGATTGAAGCACAGGTGGAAGGCTCGTTCGTCTACGGTCTATCGGCAGCTTTGTATGGTGAATGCACGGTGAAAGATGGGCGGATCGAGCAGCAGAATTTCAATGACTATCCATCGATGAAGCTTGCCGACATGCCGAAAGTGGAAACTACCATCATGGGTTCCGGTGGCTTCTGGGGTGGCGTTGGTGAGCCGACCATCGCAGTGGCTGCGCCAGCTGTACTCAATGCAATTTTCGCGGCAACAGGTAAGCGTATTCGCGATCTGCCATTGAAAAACCATAGCTTGAAGAAAGCGTAGCTCCCAACTTATCTAAACCTCTAATCTTCACGCCGCCGCAATGGCCAAGTGCGTGCAACCGGTCGCGGAGGTGTTTGCGTGCGTTCTCTTCTTGATCGCAAACGCGGTGCTGCCAACGCGCGCGCAAAGCCAGTCGGCGCGGGTGGAGATCAACGTTGTCGGTGATGCTATACCAGTTGCCCTCAATAGTTTGTCTGGAGATGCGGTTCGTGGCCGTGCCATTGTCGCCAATCGCCAATTGGGGCTTTGCCTGCTTTGTCATACGGCACCGATTGCCGAGGAAGTATTTCAGGGCAATCTTGCGCCTAGTCTCGTTGGTGTGGGCAGCCGTTTAAATGCGGGCCAGTTACGTTTGCGGCTCGTAGATAGTCGCGCGATAAATCCTGAAACCATTATGCCGTCGTACTATCAAACCCAACATCGTTCGCGGGTCGGGCCAGCTTGGCAGGGCCGCACGATTTTGAATGCACAACAACTCGAAGATGTGGTGGCGTATCTTGGCACCCTCCGCACAGAACCGAAATAAAAAATGTCGCCGATACGTGTGATTTCCTGCAAACGACGCACCCTGCTTCGCGCCGCAATCGGTACTGGAGTCATTGTCGTGATGCGCCCGCTGATGGCGGCACCCCAAACGCTTGAGAATGTGATCGCAGCCTTCACTAAAGGCGCAAAAATTACTCCGGGCCGTATCACCCTCGATATCGACCCGCTGGTTGAAAACGGCAACAGTGTGCCGATTAGCGTGTCGGTTGACAGCCCGATGACAGCGCGCGATCACGTCAACGCGATTGCAATTTTTAACGAAAAAAATCCGCAGCCCGATGTCGCCATTTTCAAGCTGGGTGCAAATGCGGGCCGTGCAAAAATCACCACGCGCATTCGTCTTGCGACAACGCAAAAACTGTTTGCGGTTGTCCAGATGAGCGATGGCACGTATTGGTCGCAAAGTGCCGAGGCGATTGTCACGCTCGCCGCTTGCGCGGAAGAAGGTTAATTACGATGGCACGCGCGATCATCAATGTTCCACCGAATCCGAAGCGTGGTGAGGTGATCGAAATTCGTGCGTTGATTCAGCACCCGATGCAGACCGGTTACCGGCCAGACTCAAGCGGCGTGGTCATCCCACGCGATTTGGTGCGGCGTTTTACGTGCCACTTTCAGTCAGCCGAGCCGAACGCGCAACGTGAATTGGTGCTGGATGCAGAATTATTTGCCGCCGTCGCCGCCAATCCGTATCTCACGTTTCACATGGTCGCGATTTCGCGCGGAACGCTCGTGTTTAATTGGTCTGGCGATAACGGTTTCGTGCAAACGGAATCAGTCCCGCTAAACGTTGCCTAGCATCGTGATGCCAGCGCACGCAAAAATGCGATTCGTATTTGTATGGCCTCTGTTGTTGACGTTGCTAATTTCATGCATTCATCCGCGTGAACAATCCGTCACCGTGATGGCCGATAAAGATGCACGTAAGTCAGGTGCTGAATTCATGAGCGCTCAAAATCAGGCATTGCAACGCGACGACTACGCGAACCCAGCGATGCTGTGGGTGAAAGATGGCGAGGCGCAGTGGTCACGCAAAGCTGGTGCCGCCGATAAATCGTGCGCGGATTGTCACGCCGCACCGCAATCAATGCGCGGCGTCGCGGTACGCTATCCCGCGTTCGATGAAGCCAGCAGTGCGCCGGTCAATCTACAACAACGCATTGAAATCTGCCGCATAAAACATCAACGCGCAGCACCGCTGGCGTTTGACAGCCAGACATTACTGAATCTGGAAAGTTATGTCGCATTGCAATCGCGTGGCATGCCGTTGATGCCACCAGCAGATGCACGTTTGGCAACAGCGCGCGCCAATGGCCGGGCACGTTATGCACAACGCATCGGCCAACTCGATCTTGCATGCACACACTGCCATGATCGCCACGCGGGCGGCAAACTCGGCGGCAGCACCATTCCCCAAGCACATCCGACGGCCTATCCGCTTTATCGTCTCGATTGGCAGGCGCTGGGTGGCTTGCAACGTCGCCTGCGCAATTGCATGACTGGGGTGCGCGCGGAACCATACGCACTGGGCAGTATGGAATTGGTGGAGCTGGAGTTTTATCTACACGAGCGCGCGGCCGGCATGATATCGGAAGCGCCCGGCGTGCGGCCCTAGCTGTGTTTGGCGTCAAACTGCGTGGCGTTTTTGCCTTTGAACGGCGCGTAAAACGCCTTGATGATTTTCATGTCGGCTTCGATATCACCACTTGGATGCAGTATCGGCCCCATTCCGGTCAGCTTTTTCGAGTAATCCATATACGCCATCACAATCGGCACATTGGCACCCAGCGCGATGTAGTAAAAACCGGTTTTCCAGTAACGCGTTTTGCTGCGCGTGCCTTCGGGTGGCACCACCAACTGTAGCCGACCTTGCGCCGCCTTGATCGCGTCGGCGGAAATGGCGACTAAATTATTCGACTGTTCGCGATTGACCGGGATGCCGCCCAACCACATCATCACCCCACGAAACGGCGGCGCAAAAATCGATGCCTTGCCCAACCAGCGCACGCGCAGCCGCAACTGAAACGCGACCATCAGCATGTAAGGCAGATCCCAGTTGCTCGTGTGCGGTGCGGCGATCATGACGCATTTTTCGCCGCCCGGTGGCAGTGCGCCGGTCACTTTCCAGCCGCTGAGTTTTAGAAAGGCAATAGACAGTAACCGCAGAAAAGTGTTGACGACAGGCGTGTCAAAGATAGTGATGGGCATGAAATTGGAAAGATTGGTGACGTGCAGCTTGACGTAAGCTGATCATCAATTATTTTAGTAAACCCTAGCACTGGCGCGCCTTTTCAGGCATATATTCCCTGAAAACCCCGTAAAATGGCGTTCTACGTAAAAATATGCGGGTATGTCCTTAGCGGAGCCAACAGTGTTACGAATAACTGGCCACGAGCATTTCGATAAAACGCGGTGGCGATATAAATGCTTTGCCCCATTTTTCGTCGAACTCCGCTGATGGATTTGCCGCCTTGATGTCTTCCAGTTTTTTGCCCGCTTTCAATAGTGCCTTAATGCGCCCTGTGACGGTCGCGAGCATGTCACGATAGGCCTTCAGATCCGCCTTGTTGCACACTGGCCCGTGGCCGGGAATGATTTTAGTATTGTCGTCGGCCATCATCAGCACGCGATCCGCCGCCGCGATAACGCCGTCAGGATTTCCGCCGCTGGACGTATCGATGAATGGATACAAGCCATTAAAAAACGTATCGCCCATGTGGATCACATTGCTTTTCTTGAACTGCACAATGGTATCGCCATCGGTATGCGCCTTGGGAACATGAAAGCCGAATACTTCGTCGCCATTGATATGAAACGTAACGTCAGTGGAGAACGTCACGACCGGTAGCGCAGCCTTCGGCGAAGGCGGCGTCGTTGATTTGAATAGCGCGATGAATTGCTCGGTCGACATCCGCTTC
>JANNRY010000064.1:0-2845 GCA_031401935.1 Betaproteobacteria bacterium
TACGAGCCCAAGACATCGGCTGACCTGAGCCTCACGTACAGCTTCGACAAAACCACGAAGCTCACCGTCGGCGGCACCAATATTTTTAACGTCAAACCAAGTAAGCAAGACCCGAATGAAACCGACAATGGCTTCATCTACGACAGCGTGCAGTTCGGCTTGAATGGCGCATCCTATTTCGTTCGGCTCTGGAAAAAGTTCTGATCCGAAGTGACCGCTACCGTCACCGCGCCCCAACAATTGCTTCCCCATAAAAAGATAAATGAAGAAGATAAATGGAAGATAAATGAGATCAGAGTGGCCCCATTTTTCTCTTTTTCTGCCGCATTGTGCGACACATCTCCTACATACGGCTCGGTAGCCACGTAACGATTCCGGGGAACCAATAGACTAACAGCACCGCCAGCACCATCAGCAA
Source organism: Betaproteobacteria bacterium (assembly GCA_031401935.1). Classification (GTDB taxonomy): domain Bacteria; phylum Pseudomonadota; class Gammaproteobacteria; order Burkholderiales; family Usitatibacteraceae; genus UKL13-2. The sequence continues at coordinate 419 of JANNRY010000064.1, forward strand.
GAAGAATGGCATCGCGACGCGGGCGATGTAGGTAATTTCGCGTTTGGTCATTCCCTGCAAGACAAAAAGATTAAAGCCGACTGGGGGCGTGATCTGTGCCATCTCCACCACGAGCACAATGAAGATACCGAACCAGATAGGATCGATACCAGCTTTCTGGATGGTCGGCAATATCACGCCCATCGTGAGCACAACCATCGAAATGCCATCAAGAAAACAACCGAGCACGATGTAAAAAATCATCAGGCCGAACAATAACCAGAATGGCGAGAGACCGAGCCCGCCGATCCATTCAGCGAGGTGGCGCGGCAGGCCGATGTAGCCCATTGCGAGCGTGAGAAACGCGGCACCAGCAAGGATGAGTGCGATCATGCAATAGAGCCGCGTCGCACCCATCAGGCTCTCATTGAACGTGTGCCAATTCATCGAACCCTGCAATGTAGAAAGCGCCAGCGCACCCACCACGCCGAGCGCCGCCGCTTCGGTAGCGGTCGCGATGCCGACATAGATCGAGCCCAGCACCAACGCGATCAGCAACACCACCGGAATCAGATGACGCGATTCATAAAGTTTTTGTGTAAGGGAGAGGTCGCTGTCAGGAAGTGGAATTTTTTCTGGATTCAGTAGCGACCAGATGATCACGTAGCCCGTGAACAATCCCGCCAGCATCAGGCCTGGAAATACGCCAGCGATAAACAGTTTCGTGATGGACGTGTCTGATGCCACGCCGTAAACAATCATGATGATCGAGGGCGGAATCAGCAATCCCAACGTTCCCGCGCCTGCAAGCGAGCCGATGGTGATGTCATCCGGGTAGCCGCGCTTTTTCAATTCCGGCAAGGTCATCTTGCCGATCGTTGCGCAGGTGGCGGCACTCGATCCCGACACCGCTGCAAAAATGGTGCAACCGATAATGTTGGTGTGCAGCAAGCGTCCCGGAATTTTTGATACCCACGGTGCCAAGCCCTTGAACATATCTTCGGAGAGCTTGGTGCGAAACAGGATTTCGCCCATCCAGATAAACAGAGGCAGTGCGGTTAGCGTCCACGATGATGCAGAACCCCAAACCGTAACCGCCATCGCATCACCCACAGGGCGTGTCGTGAACAACTCCATCGCGATCCACGCCACACCCAGCAAACCGATGCCGATCCAAACGCCAGCACCCAAGAGGATGAACAGGAGCGTGATCAATAACGCCGTGATCAGCAAGTCCAAGGCGTTACTCCATTGCCTTGAACTCGCCGGAATCGACCGGTTTCAGTTTGCGGCCAGAGACCAGCAATACAAATTCATCCAGTATTGCGATAAACAAAACCGTAGCGCCGACCGCCATCGCGATCTGCGGTATCCACAATGGCGTGGCGTCATTGCCCTGCGAAATGTCATTGAACACGTAGGACTGATAAACGAGGCGAGCCGCGAAAAATGCAAACATGCCGGAGAAAAACACTGCGATTGCATGCGCGACGAGCTCAAGTCGATGACGTCCGTTTATCCCCAATCGTTCAAGAATCAGCGTGACGCGGATATGTTCGCCACGCTTTAGCGTATGCGCCAACGCCAGAAATCCCGCCGCCGCCATGCAATAGCCCGCATAGGAATCGGAGCCGCGTAAATTGAAATTCATCATGCGGCCCAGTACGCTCGCCAGCACCATGAGCAGGGTGCCGATCATGAAAAGTGCGGCGAGATAACCGGAAGCGAGGTAGAGGATTTCTAGCGATTTACGCATGCGCATCTCGCGCAGAATCCCAAAATTGGGACTCCTTCCCCCGTGCATACGGGGGAAGGTTGGGATGGGGGATTTTCCTTACACATGCGAGCTATGCGCATTCACATATCGACCCCATCCCAACCTTCCCCTGTTGCCAGGGGAAGGAGCTAGCTGGCATTGGAAGTCGTTCTTGCGGACAGCCGAACTCAATAAAGACCTACTTCCGGTAAGCATCCAGCACAGCCTTTGCATCTGTCCCAGCGTTCTTCTCCCACTCAGCCAGCATCGTCGCGCCAATCTTCCTCAAGTCTGCCTTCAGTGCAGCGCTGGACGGCACCACGTTCATGCCATTCTTGGCCATGGTGTCGAGCGTTTCCTTGTTCTTCGCTTCCGATGCTTTCCAGCCGCGGGCTTCCGCCTCGGCTGCTGCCTTCAGTACCGCGCCTTGCGTGACCTTATCCAGCGCATCGAATGCTTTCTGATTCACGACCACCAGATTCTTCGGCAGCCATGCCTGTGCGTCGTAATAGTAAGCACCCTTGCCCATCGAGTCCCAAACCTTGATATCCACACCCGTAGCACCCGACGTCATATGCGCTTCAACCACGCCCGTGGAAAGCGCTTGCGCCAGTTCAGCCGCCTGAATCGTGGCAGGCTGCGCACCGAGTAATTCGCCGATGCGATTAGTCTGCGCTGACGCGCTTCCTGAT
>JANNRY010000065.1:0-6131 GCA_031401935.1 Betaproteobacteria bacterium
CTGGTGCAGCGTTTTACATTAATTATGCCGAGCATCCAGCACGCATGGGGCTTGATGACAGGAACCTGCTGAAACAATGGAAGCCCAGCTACGCTGCAGGCTACACGATGCAATCCGGCCTTGCGGCTGCATCTTGCGCGCTTGGCCTTATCACCGCGTGGATGAATCAGGACTGGCACTGGATGGTCGGGGCGATCCTGATCGTCGCGAATTGGCCCTATACGTTTATCGGAATTATGCCAACAAACCACAAGCTCAACGCCATTGCGGAGAATGACGCTGGTCCTGCCTCGCGCGCGATGCTGGAGACATGGGCGCGACTACATGCGGTTAGAACTGCGCTCGGGTGCATGGCGACAGTGGCGTATATCTGGGCAATGAACTAGGGTCAGCAAACAGTATTGGATCAGGTCTAGCAAAATAACATTGCGACATTTCAAAACTTGACCCGTGTTGTTTTGCCAATAGAGAAAATTGACAGTGCCTTCTGGAACGTAGTCGAACGATTCGGGATCAGCTGAATGCATAATGGCTTTCAAGGCAAAGTTGCACTGATCACTGGCGGAACAACGGGCATCGGTCTGGCGACCGCAAAGGCGTTTGTCGCGAACGGTGCTAAGGTGGTGGTGGCCGCGCGAAACCCGGAAACGGGTGCTGCAGCCGAATCGCAACTGCGCACCATTGGTGATGCCATTTTTCATCGTTGTGACGTGAATGATCCATCTTCCGTCAAAGCACTCATTGCTTTTACGGCGGCGCATTTTGGTCGATTGAATTGTGCCGTCAATAGCGCGGCATGCGACTCGGCCCCCGCCGCCACGCACGAAGTATCTTTCGCAGATGCCAGCAACACGATATCGACCGATGTTCTGGGCGTCTTTAATTGCATGAAGGCTGAAATTGAGGCGATGCTTCGGTTCAACGGCGGCACCATTGTGAATGTTTCGTCTGTGAACGGATTGTCCGGTGTGCCTTCCGCGGCGGTCTATAGCGCAGGGAAGCATGCCGTCATCGGCCTTACACGCTCGACCGCCAAAGAATATATTGGGCGGGGCATACGCATTAACGTTGTCTGTCCGGGGGCCACCGACACGCCGCGCCGTGCGCGCCGGACGGCACATCTCAACGATGATCAATTGCTTGAACACCAACAACAGTTAGCAGAAGCGATCCCCATTGGCCGACTTGCCAGCACTGAGGAAATTGCGAGTGCCATCCTGTGGCTAAGCTCGCCGCAATCTTCGTATGTGGTTGGCCATAGTCTCGTCGTTGATGGCGGCCTTCACGCGTAAGTGCGCATAAGTAATTACTCCCAAAATAGAAAAGGCCGACTCAAGGCCGGTCTTTTTTACTTGGGGTGAATGATCGGGTTCGAGCCACGACAACAGAAATCACAATCCAGGACCCTATCGCGGAGCTATATCCACGGTTGATTTTCAAAGTGACTGTGGTCAGCTCTCCATGGCACTACCTTCGGAATAAACACGACTGTCATTTCGAACGACGAGAGAAATCTGCTTTGCACGACACCACAACAAAAGCAGATTTCTCACCCGATAAAACTGGGTTCGAAATGACAGGGCGTTAGTTAGCTTCTTGCAAGCCCACGGCTACCTGCCGCCAACTTTCTTTTGCCACTATTGGCTCGCAGACTCGCTTGATCGCGTAACGACGTTCACGCCAAAAACTGCACTTGAATGCGGCTCATCACGTTAGATACCCACCTTCTCAACCCGCCCGCCCACAGCACGCTGACGGGAATTTCCCGCTTCACGATTGAGTTCCTGTATTTCGGTATCAAGGAAGCACGCGCCTGCCTGTTCGTCGGCTTGTTCTTCGCTGCAGTGTTTACGATCTCGCGCGCTGGCATACTCGGGATTCCCCGCTACGATGTGTTGCTGATTGTCGCGCTGGCGATCCAGATTTGGATGGTGTGGACGAAGCTCGAAACAGTCGACGAGCTGAAGGCGATTTGCCTGTTCCACGTCGTCGGCTTCGCGCTGGAAGTATTCAAGACGTCGAGTGGCATCAAGTCCTGGGCGTACCCGGATTTTGCATATACCAAGCTGTTCGGCGTGCCGTTGTTCTCCGGTTTTATGTACGCCGCGGTCGGCAGCTACATCATCCAGGCGTGGCGTTTGTTTGACCTGCGCGTGAAGCATCACCCGCCGTATTGGATGGCCGCATTGATCGCGATTCTTATCTACGCCAATTTCTTCACGCATCACTATATCGGCGACTATCGCTGGTACCTCGCCGCCTGCGCGCTGGGGCTGTACGCGCGCGCCACCGTCGTCTTCCGCCCCTACGACCGTGATCGCCAAATGCCGCTGCTCTTGTCTTTCGTGTTGATCGGTTTCTTTATCTGGCTAGCTGAAAATATCAGCACTTTTTTCGGCATCTGGAAGTATCCTAATCAACTCGGCGCATGGTCCACGGTGCATATCGGCAAATGGAGTTCGTGGTCACTGCTGGTAGTGATGACGTTTACAATTGTGGCTAACCTCAAACACATCAAGCAGCGGATTCATGTGCCGGTATAAAGAGTTGGATACGCGAACCTCAATAATAGCTGTGATCACAATCACAGACATAGAATGTGATGCGTCATGAATAGTCTGCTGCCCATCATCGTATGCACTGTATTTGGAATGCTTGCAGTTTGGCATTTCGTCATGGCCTTCGGCGACCTCTCCGGCCAAAGTGCCGCAGTACCCAGCGTCGAGGGCAAGCCGCTATTCACACCGTCCCGCGCGGCGACAATAGCGGTCGGGATTGTGTTGATTCTCTTCGGCCTGCTCGTCGCGACCACGTCGGGCATGCTGCAAATCGGTTTGCCGAAACTTTTGCTGGTCTGGCTCTCAAACGCGCTCGCGCTCGGCTTGCTTGCCCGCGCAATTGGTGACTTTAAATACGTGGGATTCTTCAAGCGGGTTTGCGGCAGTCGCTTCGCGCGGATGGATACGCTGGTGTATTCGCCGTTATGTTTGCTCTTGGCGGCGGGTGTCGCGAGCGTTGCTTTTCAATAATCCGCATAGAATAATTTCTGCACTTTGCGCGCCGTTTTCAAACACGCTGCTTAAATCATGAACCCCACATCTGACTACGCCGCCATGCTCGACACCGCCATCGCTGAAGCCCGTACTGGCCTCGCTGAAGGCGGCATTCCCATCGGCGCTGCGCTCTACGATGACCACGGCCAGTTACTCGGCAGCGGCCACAACCGTCGCGTGCAGGAGAACGATCCCTCCATGCACGGCGAGACCGATGCATTCCGGAAAGCGGGCAGGCAGCGAACCTACCGAGACAAGATCATGGTCACCACGCTGGCGCCCTGCTGGTACTGCAGCGGGCTGATCGTGCAGTTCAAGATCGGCAAGGTTGTGGTGGGGGAATCGAAAAATTTTCGCGGCGGGATAGATTGGCTGCGCGACCGCGGCGTGGAGGTTATTGAAATGAATTCGGTGGCGTGCGAACAGATGCTTTCCGATTACATCAGCGCAAATCCGGCAATCTGGAACGAGGACATCGGCGAGGACGATATCTGTTGCTAATGCTGCGCTAAATTATTCCCAGCGCCGAAACAATGCCGCCCAACACGCCCGATAGCAACATCATGCAGATCATCGCTACGCCGATGAACATGGCTGAATCTGCCGGGCGAATGCCGATTAATTTTTCAGCGCCAAGATAATAGAGATAGAACGAATACACCATCGCCAACATGGTGAAGATGACGTTGAACGGAATCACCAATGTGGCACCGGACAGCAGCACCGGGATGGAGCCAAACACCGCCACTTGCAACGCCACCACAAAGCTGGGCGATCGTTTTTCCGTGCGCGCAAGAAAATACAAAACAGCGGCGAGCAGATAAACGCTGACGATCTGAAAGCCATACGTGGCCAAGGCGATCACGGGCGCCTGATCACGCAGGGCTGAGTAACCGTACTGGGCGTTCCAGTTGGTGTCGAACGCGAGCATGCCGACCATCGTTGCTGCCGGGGCGAGCAAGCAGAGCGGCAGCAGGTAGTTGCGCATCAACACCATTGTGTCCGGTGCATCGCGCGCGACGGCATCCCACTCGGCCTGCGGGCGCCACAACATTCCAATGATGCGGTTCAATATGGCCATGGCTTTTCAGGTGAAATAAATTACTGATCTCTAGCACTGGTGCGGCTTTCTGGGCATTTATTGCCTGAAATTCCCGCCAATGCTTGAGTTTGATGAAAAGATACTTGTTACATCTAAACTATGCGGCATCAAATGTTAGCATTGCACACGATGACGACCCGACTCTACTTTGCACTTTGGCCAGACGACGGCATCCGCCTGCAACTGGCACGACACCGTCTGCAATTGGCGCGCGAGGGCACTGGCCGCGCCGTGTTTCCAGTCACACTGCATATGACGCTGGCGTTCCTGGGCGATGTCGATACCGAGCTCATTCCTGAGATAGAACAAATCGGCAGGCACGTCGTGGCGGCGCCATTCAATTACACCGTCAATATGGCCGGCTGTTTCGCCAAGGCACGCGTGGCTTGGCTAGGTGCTAAGGAAACGCCGTGGCATTTGTTTGCGTTGCAGAAAAATTTGCAATCACTTTTGGCCGAGGCCAAGCTCGGCCACGACACACGCACGTTTCGCCCGCATATCACCGTCGCGCGCGATATTGAAACGCCTTTTGAGGACCGCGCGATTCCGCCGGTCCGATGGCCGATCAACCAGTTCTGCCTTGTATCGGCGAGCTCAAGCGCGGCTGGGCCTGAATATGAAGTGATCGGCAGTTGGACGTTGAAAGGCTGAGCCGCAAGCGTTATTTCTTGGCTGGCGGTTTCAAGCGCTCCAGCCACGGTTTCCAGTCCACCGGGCCATCGTCGAAGCGCTTTTTAAGATTCTTCATCACGTTGGGCCACGACTTCGAAAGGTATTCGTAGGCCTTGTCCCATTCGCCACCCTCGCCCCAGCCGACGTGGTGCAGAGTCACATCAGTGAGCACATCACCGCGTGAAATGAATCGCACAATCACCACCGACCGCTGCTTGCGCGCTTCGGGCAACGATGGCGGCGCATTCCAGGTGAATGACAACATTTTCTTTTCCTGAAAGCCGATGATGCGCATATCATCCGCGCCCTTCAGCCCCGGTACTGCGAAAGGATTTATGTAAATCTCGAATGGCCCATCGACGCGCAGTTCGACTTTGGCGTCGGGCGCGAAAAAGGACTTGATGCCTTCGGTGGTTGTCCACGCCTTCCATACCTCGTCGACACTCGCCTTGACGGTGATTTTTTCGTTGATGGCGCGTTCTTCTGCGAAGGACGTGAGCGGCATGAAAAACATGATCAGCAAAGCTAGCTTGGAACTGATTGACATATTGTTGTTCCTCATTCGCGGGTGATATTGCATCAGGGTCATTCTAAAAGCATCCTTCGCAACGGTTCGTAACAGAACGTAGCGGGATCAGTCTACGCGTCCGCGCAAATGCTGTCCGATCCGCTCTATTGCTTCATTCAAGCGGGGAATCGTTTGCGTATAAGCAATGCGGATATGTTTTTCCGGCGCGTTCGTACCAAAGTCCTTGCCGGGCGTGATAGCAACGTGTGCGTCCTGCAAAATACGTCGTGATAACGCGAAGCTATCCGCCGCGATCTTGTCGCTTTGCGCGTAGATGTAGAAAGCGCCCTGCGGCTCGACGGGGATTTCGAATCCCAGTCCGCGCAATGCAGGCATCAGGAAATCGCGGCGCACCTGAAATTCAATGCGGCGCTGCTCGACGATATTGATCGTCTCGGCGTCGAACGCTGCCAGTGCGGCATATTGCGCAGGCGTTGATGGTGAGATAAATAGATTTTGCGCCAGCTTTTCCACTTCGCGCACGTATTGCGGCGGCACCACCAGCCATCCGAGACGCCAGCCGGTCATCTGAAAATATTTCGAGAAACTGTTGATGACGAACATGTCATTCGAGATCGTAAGCGCAGTCGATGGTGCAACGCCGTAGGTGAGCCCCTGATAAATTTCATCGACGATCAGCGTACCGCCACGCGACACCACTTCGGCATGTATTCGCCGCAACTCATCCGGTGCGACCAGCGTGCCAGTAGGGTTCGATGGCGACGCCACAAGAGCG
>JANNRY010000066.1:0-2123 GCA_031401935.1 Betaproteobacteria bacterium
GCACTGGTTCTTTTATTATCGGGATTCTGGACAATTGCCAAAGCCGTGACGGCATTCACGGTGGCGCATTCGTTCACCTTGGCGGGTACGACATTGGGGTGGATCGGTTTGCCGCAAAAGCCCGTTGAAAGCGTCATTGCCCTGTCGATCCTGTTCCTGGCGGTGGAAATAGTCAAACGCAAGCCGGATGATAAACGACTTTCGGAACGCGCGCCATGGGTTGTTGCGTTCGGCTTTGGTCTTTTGCACGGCTTCGGCTTTGCCGGTGCGCTGAAAGAAGTTGGGTTACCGGAACAGGATATTCCCATGGCCTTATTGACGTTCAATCTGGGGGTTGAGGTTGGTCAAATCGCTATCGTTGGCGGGACCATTTTGGCTATTGAAATCTTACAAAGACGGCTTTCAATGTTGCTAAGCCCGATCATAAAATTGGCAACTTACGGGATTGGTATCACCGCGAGTTACTGGTTCATAGAACGCACCCTATCATAGACTTATAAAACCAAGGAATATTTACCATTCGGAAACTGCCTCTTGCTATGTTCCGGGACCGATCAAGTGGGCATTTTGTAAAATGGCAGCAGGTAAATTCTCATGGAGCGGGGGGACTAATCCTGAATCGTCCGTTGAAGATTCGCAGGGTTTTTTCGGTAAAATTGCCAATCGCGCTGTCCATCGACCCGAAAGCTCACTGGCGACCACTGCGTCAAAAAACGCCACATTGTTGCTACAAAATTTCGAAGAAAGCGGGCGTGGTTGGTTCTGGTCCACTGATTCCGAGGGGTTGATTACGTATATCAGCGCCTCAGTCGGTGAGTTGCTGGGCACTTCGACGGATGCACTTATAGGTACTGCGTTCGCACATCTTTTCCAGCAGTCCGATGAGTCGGCCGGACATCAAAGAACGTTGCCATTCATCTTGCGAAAGCAATCCAAATTTGACGATTTGCCCCTGCAAGCAGCAAGGCCGGGGGAAGACGAGGTCTGGTGGGCGGTATCAGGTAGGCCATTTTTCCATTCAGCGGACAAATTCGGTGGATATCGGGGCAGCGGTGCGGATATTACCGTGCAACGCATCAACGCCAAAGATAATTCGCGGCTTGCGACCTACGATTCTTTAACTGGCTTACTCAACCGTTTCAGGATGTCGAAGTTGCTCGACACCACTTTGTCCGCATTCAAGCATCAACGGCGGGCGTGCTCGGTCATGCTGATTGATCTGGACCGATTCAAACATGTAAATGACACACTTGGTCATCCGGCGGGTGATGCTTTGCTGAAACAAGTGGCAGAACGGCTTATAAAAGTTGTCGGAGATCGGGAAAAAATTGGCCGTTTGGGTGGCGATGAGTTTCAGATTATCCTGCAAGACGTAGATGATCGCGGCACTCGTCGGTGGTGGACTCGCAGGACTGAGTTGCACCACCTTGGAAGAAGAGGCCGCGTTGGCCTGAAGCTGGGCGACGAGTTCGTCGGCGAGCGCCGTGTGCCCGAACACCACAGGCGTGCCGCCACCGGCGACCGGGTGCTCCTGAAGCAGGGCCAGGGCCGAGCACTCCGACAGGTTGATGAACTCAACGCGCAGCGCATCCTGGTCAGCTGTCATCACCCGATGCGCGCGAAGCATCTGGCACAACCGCGCGCTGTCGACGGCGAGGAAGCACACGAGGTCTCTCTTTCGTCCGGCCGAGTCGTGCGCATGTCGAACGCCCATGGCCACCTTGGCGCCATCAACATCGCTGCCGGTGGCAATCACCACTTGGCTCGCCCGTCTCAGTCCGGCGCGGCGAAGGGTGCGGACGACCGACGGGTCGGCAGTGAGCACTCGCGCGCCGGCATGGCGCAGTTGCGTGACCGCACCCGGAGCGGGGTCGATGGCGACGAGCACCACACGCACACCTCCGTCACGCAGCCGCATGGCCAGCAACACAGCCACCTCCGTGCTGCCGCAGATGATGGCGTGCCTGCGGAAGATGGAGGCGGCAAGCGCATCGACTTGATCGCGAAGGACATTCGCCAGAACCCTGAACGTCGCGTACGCGGCGACGCCCGGCGCCAGGAATCGCGCGACGTCAAGTTGCCAGGGAATGGGCTGTGCGACGGCACCGGATTGCAGCACGAAC
>JANNRY010000067.1:0-5427 GCA_031401935.1 Betaproteobacteria bacterium
ATCGCATTTTTTTCTTCGGCATGGATGCTCAAGGGAATCAAACCGCAAGCGAGCGACGCCCCAAAGATTGCCGAGAAGGGCGCCACCGTCTGGCAGGACGCCAAGGAAGGCTTACGCCTGATCTGGAAGAATCCCGTATTGCGTTCACTCGCCTGGGGCTTGGCGATCTGGCAATTCCTCAAGCATATGTATTTCGCCATCGTGATTCTATTTGCCGCGCGTGATCTCGCGCTCTCGCCGGGCATGATCGGCGCCATCTGGATGATGGGTGGCGTTGGCTTTTTAATTGCATCGTTCTGGGTACAGCACGCAAACACACGCTTCGGCGTCGGGCGGGTCATGCTGGGCGGGTTGTTCTCCACCGGTGTCGCGTGGCTCATGATCGCCTTGGTGTCGCCGGGCGCATGGACTAGCCTGCAGCTTGGTGTCGCCATCTTTGTGCTGGATCTTGGCGCGATGCTGTTCTTCATCAATTACCTGACATTGCGGCAGTCAGTGACGCCGGATCATCTTCTCGGACGGGTCACCTCGACGATGATTTTCCTGTCGATTGCATGTGCACCTCTTGGCTCACTTGCCGGTGGCTTGATGGCAGAGCTATTCGGGTTACGCACCACGATTGCGATCGCTGGCGTCGGCGGACTCGTGCTTGGCTTGCTGCTGGCCAAAGTGTCTCCATTGGCCGCCATGCATGAATTGCCGACCACCACCACCTACGCGCCGCCATCGGTGGCCTCACCGCAGGAATTAGGCGCGGAGTAAGCCGCAAAAATTTGCTTCCCGGCAAATCCAAACGCGGTTCAAGTCGCGTCCTATACTCGACGAATATTTCAACTGACTGTCGTGCCGGTTAGCGCCGGTGAAAGTACAACTTTCATCGGCGCGACGCCGACCACAACGCAAAAAGTGAGGCGATGATGGATTTTGGGACCACTATTCTGGGCGCAATGGGTATTGTCCTTGGCCTGTTAATGCCAGTCACGCTGGTCGGGCTGATTCTCTGGTACAAGGCGCGCAGAAACAAGCTATTGCATGAAACCGCGCTGAAACTTGTCGAAAATGGCCAGCCGGTGCCGCCAGCGTTATTCGCCGATCACTCAGGGCCATATTCCAATTTGCGCTACGGCGTGGTGCTGACCATGTTGGGGCTTGGCATCTGTCTGGCACTTTTTTTATGTGGGATGAGATTCTGGGCATTCGGCATCATTCCCATGTTTATGGGCGTGGGCTACCTGATCGTCTGGAAGCTGGAAGACGGTGAACAAAGCGGAACGAAGTGACTTTCGCGTCACCTCTGCAACGTCGACCAAATTGAGCGATATATTGTGAAAGCTTCATCAGGCTTTGCCGATAACGATCTCATCGCGCGCGTGTTGCTCAATGATGATCGCAATGCGTTTGCCGAGCTGGTGCGGCGTCATCAATCCCAATTGCGGGCGAGTCTGCGCAAGATGACCGGCGGCAACATCGAGCTATCCGACGATGTCGCGCAAGAGACATTTATCCTCGCCTGGAAAAACATCAAATCATTTCGCTATGAAGCCAAATTTTCGACGTGGCTATACCGAATCGCGTTCAACGCGTGGCAGTCCGATGTTCGCAAGAAACATGAAGTATTGATGGACGATGCATCGATGCCGGAGCAAGAGGCTGTCGAGTGCTTTGCTGAGGCCAGCGGTGTGCGTCGTGATCTGGATCGCGCCATGCAAGACCTGAACGCTGGCGAGCGCGACGCCATCACACAGTGCTATTACAACGATCTTTCACACGAAGAAGCCGCCTACGTACTTCGCATTCCGCTCGGCACAGTCAAAACGAATATACTCAAAGCCAAGGAAAAGATGCGCGCTAAATTGCTCGCATATGGACCCGACGCTGGACAGGGAGTTGCTGCATGAATACATATCTGAATCTGCATAAAGACATGGTCGATGAACGGCTTAAAGCCGATGCGCAGGAGCATCGCACGCAGCACATTGATGACGACGGCTTTACGCTCGCTGTCATGGATTCGATTCCGCAAAAAAAGCGTTTATCTGCGGCGGTGAAATTTGCGATTCCATTTGGCTGCACACTGCTCGCGTCGATTATCGCGTTGACGTTTACGTCGGCCGGCAGTTTTATTTTTGACGCCTACATGGATCTGGTTACCGAGACCGTGACACCGACATTGATCGGTATGACGGTCGTGTTCGTCACTTTTTATGCCGTCAGTATCGGCGGTGCACTTAGCGATAATTAATCGGAGAGCATCGTTACCATGAAAAAAGCCGCTGAGTGAGCGGCTTTTTGCTTGGATCAATGCGCCTTCAATAACACTAAAGCAAATGCGCAACACCCGCACGTTCGTCTTCCAATTCCTTCAGCGTCGCATCCATTTTGCCGCGTGAGAACTCGTCGATTTCCAGACCTTTGATGACGGTGTATTTGCCGTTTTCGCAAGTCACCGGCACGCCATAAATCACGCCATCCGGAATGCCGTAGCTGCCATCGGACGGCACGCCCATCGTGACCCATTTGCCTTTGGTGCCCAGCACCCAGTCGTGGATGTGATCAATCGCAGCATTTGCAGCTGAGGCAGCACTGGACAAGCCGCGCGCTTCGATGATCGCGGCACCACGTTTGCCGACGGTGGGGATAAATGTATTGCGATACCACTCCTGATCGTTCACGACCGCTGCCGCAGGCGCGCCGCCGATGGTGGCAAAACGATAGTCCGGGTACATGGTCGGAGAGTGATTGCCCCAGACGACCAATTTCTCGATCGACTCCACCGGCTTGCCGGTTTTGGAGGCGAGCTGCGAAAGGGCGCGGTTATGATCCAGCCGAAGCATCGCGGTGAAGTTTTCACGCGGCAGGCCGGGTGCGGATTTCATCGCAATGTAAGCGTTGGTGTTGGCCGGGTTACCGACCACCAGCACCTTCACGCCGCGCGAGGCGACTGCATCGAGCGCCCTGCCCTGTACGGTGAAAATGGCTCCATTGGCTTCGAGCAAATCTTTGCGTTCCATGCCCGGGCCGCGTGGGCGCGAGCCGACCAGCAAAGCGTAGTCAGCATCTTTGAATGCAGTCATCGGGTCACCATGTGCGGTCATTTCCACCAGCAGGGGGAATGCGCAGTCATCGAGCTCCATCATCACGCCCTTCAGAGCTTTTTGCGCTTTCTCATCGGCGATATCCAGCAATTGCAGGATGACCGGTTGATCCTTGCCGAGCATTTCGCCGGAAGCAATACGAAACAAAAGGCTATAGCCAATCTGGCCTGCAGCACCGGTCACAGCGACGCGCATGGGGGTTTTCATAGGGGAACTCCGGAAGGGTGGACGTTTTTAGGAGAAATGCTTAAGGCAAGTGCGGCACTGCAAAATTAGCCTTCTATTATACAAAAATCAGCTCGTTCAAAATTCAAACGTTGTCATTCAAGCGGCTTCAACCCTTCCAGCAACGTCGGCAACAGCTCCGTCACGGTCGGATGAATATGCATCCCCCGATTAATCTGCGTATACGGCTTATCGGCAACCATCACTTCGAGAATAGTCTGCACCACTTCGTCACCAGACATCCCGAGCAGCGCAGCGCCGAGGATGCGTTTGGTTTCGGCATCGACGACGACTTTCATAAAGCCCTGTGTTTCGCCCGATTCGCGTGCGCGCCCAACGCGGGTCATCGGCATCTTGGCACCGAGCAGCGGTCGACCAGTTGCGCGGGCCTCATTGAAACTCATGCCAACGCGGCCCAGCGGCGGATCGGTGAACAACGCGTATGTCGGGACGCGGTCACTAACGCGTCGCGTATCGCCGTCGAATAAGTTCGCAGCGACGATTTCATAGTCGTTCCATGACGTGTGCGTAAACGCACCGCGGCCATTCACATCACCCAGCGCAAAAACACCCGGCACATTCGTTTCCAATTGATCGTTGACGGTGATAAATCCGCGTGCGTCGGTATTGACACCAGCACGTTCAAGACCGAGTTCGCCGGTATTTGGCGTGCGCCCGGTTGCGAGCAGCAAATGTGATCCTTCGATTTTCGGTGCGCCGTTGTCGCACGTCACACCGACAGCGATGCCGTTACCGTTAGCCTGCCGCTCCAAGCTCAAGCATGTTGCGCCGGTGCGTACGGTGATGCCTTCACGTTCAAGAATGGCGCGAACTTCATCCGAGACATCCTCATCTTCGCGGCCAATCAGTCGCGGCCCCATCTCGCATACCGTGACCTCAGCCCCAAAGCGCCGATACATTTGCGCAAACTCCAGCCCTATATAGCTGCCGCCAATGACGATCAGGTGCGGCGGCACAAAATCCACATCCATCATCGAGATGTTATTCAATGTCGGCACGCTTTCGATTCCGGTCAGCTTCGGCGTTGTGGGGCGGCCACCGACGTTGATAAAAATCTTTTCCGCAGTCAGCACGCGTCCATCAACTTCGATCTCATGCGCGCCCGTAAAGCGCGCGTGGCCGCGAATCACACTCACGTTCTTCGCATTCGCCATCCAGTTGGTGACACCGGTTCGCGATGCTTCAACGATGGCGTCTTTGCGCGCCTTAACCGCATGCATGTCGATGCGCGGCGGCTCATTGAGCATCACGCCGTACTCTGCTGCACGACGCGCCAACGCCGCCACCCGCGCCGATGCAACCAGCGTTTTGGTGGGGATACAGCCGTTGTTCACGCAGGTGCCGCCCATCAGGTCACGCTCAATCAGCACCGTTTTCAAGCCCTCGCGCCCGCAGCGCGCAGCCATGGCCGGCCCGGCCTGACCTGCGCCGATGACGATCACATCAAAATGTTCACTCATGCTGATCTCTCCTTGAATTTGCAGTTAAAACCATCAAACACTAGCACTGGTGCGGACTCTGGCATGCTTTAGCCCTGAACGGCACGCTGGGCGTGCACTTTGCCTTTTTACTTCTTTTTTAGGCTGATTACCATCACACCAACCAACACCAGCGCAGCACCCACGAGTTGCAACGCCGTCACCGGCTCGCCCAGGAATATGGCGCCCATAAAAATGGTGGCAATTGGCCCGATGGAACTAATCATCGCCGCATTCGATGATCCGATGCGGCGCATGCCCTCGGCCATAAGAATGACCGGCAACACCGTGGAAACAATCGCCATCCAGCCAACAAGCGAATAAACGCGCGGCGTCTGCGTGAGCAATACCGTCGGTGCATGCGTGATAAAAAAATGCACCGCAATCGCGATGGTGGAAACAATCGATGCGTAGGCCGCAAAGCGCACTGCACCGATTCGCTTCACCATTTCGCCACCGCCGACCAAATACGCCGCGTAAAACACCGCCGACAACAGCACCAATCCACTGCCGATCAGCACTTGCGCTGGATCAAATTGCAAATCGTGCACGAACACCATCCCGATACCCAAGTAGCTGACGGCGAGAGCGAACACATCGCGTTTGCC